>JBGTJG010000369.1:0-2157 GCA_041745235.1 Ferruginibacter sp.
GTTGTTGCTCTTTTTCTCATAAGATAATTCGCCTAAGATCGGAACGCTTGTTCCTTCTTCAATTTCCTTTTTATCGTTAAGTCTGGTGTTGAAGAAATCTCTGAGAATGAGGAATAAAGCTGGTAATGCAATCCCTATAAGTAAAGCAAATAACTGCACCTGTGCAGCTACCGGTTTAATAGGACCGGTATTAAATGCACTATCAACAAGTCGTGTATTGTTAATATTAGCAGCAAGTGATAATTCTGTCTCTTCTCTTTTTTGTAGCAGATATAGATAGAGTGTTTCTTTTAAAGTCATCTGGCGCTTAATATTAATAAGCTGCCTTTCTTTACCCGGTAGTGTTGCTATTTTACCTTCAAGAGATCCGTAATTGGAATTGATCTGATTAAGGTTCGTTTGAAATCCGGTTTTTAAAAGGCGAAGATTGCCAAGCAAATTTTCTCTTACATGTTTTATTTGCTCTGTTAGTTTGGCAACGGTGGGATCGGCTTCTGTACTCTTAACAGCTAAAGCCTGCTTTTGATTTATAAGTTCATTGTTACTATTGATCAGTGATATCAATATTGGTTCCTCAAGCCCGAGACTTGATGGAATCATTTCTGTTGTGCCGTTAAAATTTGCTACATACTTTTCGAGTGTTTCAAGAACTTTAAGCTTACCCTGTTGCTCACTTTTTTGATTATCCACTATCAATGCCTGACCCATGAAAGCATTCGCCTCATCAGAAGGGGAAGTAATCCTGTTGGTTCTTCTGAAACGTTCTGCTGAAATTTCTATGTAATTAAGCTCACGTGCTACCGTATCAATTCTTTCATTAAGAAATTTTATTGTTCTGCGTGCAGCAAGATTTTTATCATCAAGACCGGCATCATTATAAACTTCAATAAGTTTATTAAGTATCATAATAGCCCTTTCAGGTATCTGATCATTCATTGCAATTTCAAGAATACCACCAAGATCGTGGGTTTGGCGAACATCTATCTTTCCTTTGTATTCCTGTGCTATATTATCCGGTTGTGTAAAGTATATCCGATATCCTGTTTCCTCAGTTTTTATTTCAGGTAACCGGTTAATAACATAACGACCTAATCCAACTTCAAACTCCTGCCCATATCTGATGGTTCTTCCAACTTTATCAGTTAGAGTACTTAAAACGAAACCGGTAGGATTTAAAGCAAGTTTGTATGATTCAGGTTTCCCGTCAGGATACTCTTCTACAACACGTAAATTAATCGGCCATGCTATTCCGAAAATTGGAGAAGCAGTCACGCGACCTTCTTTATATAAAACTATATGAAGATTTAATGAGTCAACAACCCGCTTCATTAAAGAGTAAGATTTAATGATGTCTATCTCATTCTGAACATCTTTGTTTCCGTTTACCAGACCCATTTCTTTAAGGGCTTTGTAATCGGAGTTTCCGCCTTCATTCATGTCTTTGATTAACAGGAATGCAGACATATGATAAACAGGAGCAGTGTATCTTAGATAGAGACGTGCGGCAAAATAAGATATAGCGATGCTAAGGATGAACCATGGAAGGAAACTGATTATTTTGTAAACGAATTTCTTTACGTCAAATTGATTTCCGGGTTGAATTGGAAGATCATTGTCAACATTGTTTACAGGATAACTCATTTCAATTGGGTATTGAGAGTATTTCTACTTTTCGGATTATATTATTTTTTTAAAAGACTCAGTAGTACAGCTAAGATTCCAAGCAAAGTGGCTGCAATGCTTGTAATTCTTGTTACGGATTCGTAATCTGCTTTACTTTTTTGAGGAGTGACATAGATTACATCGTTTCGCTGTAAAAAGTAATATGGAGAAGTAAACACTGTTTTCTGGTTAAAATCAACCGTGCCTATCTCTCTTTTACCACTGCTGTCTCTAATGACTCTAACGGAGTTTCGGCTTGCATATTGCGTCATATCACCTGCCTGTCCCAATGCTTCAAGTATAGTAACGTTTTCGTTCGGCGATAAAAAAGCACCCGGAGTTCTTACTTCTCCTAACACGGTAAATCTAAAATTGCTAAACTTAATGGTAACCACTGGTGATACCAGATACCTTCTCAAACTGTCAGTTAATATCTGTTTTAATTCATCACGTGTATAACCTGCTGCTTTTACTGAACCCATGTATGTCTCAATA
>JBGTJG010000370.1:0-4970 GCA_041745235.1 Ferruginibacter sp.
GCAACAGCTATTGGTGTTGCGGCTTCGGGATCCGGGGTGAATACAGTGCCTGCAGTTACTGCGGGTGCGGCTACAGCTATACCAACTACAAGTGCAACTGTGCCGGGCACAATTACCGGAAACGGTTGCTCTGCTGTAACAGCTTACGGAATTGAATACAGTACCACGAGCGGGTTTGCAAACGGCACAGGTACACAGGTGGTTGCCTCTAATTTAAGTGCAGGCAATTTTTCATCTGCGCTCAGCGGCCTTACCCAAAACACCACTTATTATTATCATGCCTCTGCTACGAACAGCGGTGGTACAGGTTACAGTACAGAATTATCTTTTACTACAGCAGCTACAACTCCGACTATCAATGCAACTTCACTTGCTCCATTCGGCAGTGTTTGTACCAATACAACTGCAGGGCCTAATACGTTTACTGTAAACGGTTCCGCACTTACAGCAGCCAATATTACAGTAGGGCCTTTAGCAGGTTATACTTTTTCAACAACGGCTGGCGGAACATATACCACCTCTCTGACCTTAACGCAACCGGGAGGAACATACAATCAGGTTATCTATGTAAGATTTACGCCAACGGCAGTACAATCATATAACGGAAATATTCCTGTAAGCGGGGGCGGGGCTCCTGCATCAATCAGTGTTGCTGCCTCCGGGGCAGGCGTGAACACAATTGCTACTGTAACTACAGGCGCGGCCTCATCTGTTACTTCAATATCGGCAATATTAGCAGGTTCTGTAATCAGTACGGGCTGCTCAGCAATTACATCGTACGGTGTGGAATACAGCACGATAAACGGTTTTGCAAACGGTACCGGAACGCCGGTAGCATCTACCAATCTTGCAGGCGGTAACTTCTCTTCAAACGTAACCGGTCTTTCACCTACTACTGTATATTATTACCATGCGTATGCAACTAATAGTGGCGGTACAGCATACGGTGCACAGCAAACGTTTACCACGGCCACCCCGGCTTTATCAGCAAATACACTCACACCATTCGGCAGTGTTTGCTTAAATACAACTACTGCTGCTAATTCATTTACAATAACGGGCACAAACCTTACGGGTGCTAATATAACAGTAGGTCCGCTAAACGGATTTACCTTTTCTACTACAGCGGGAGGTACTTATACATCTTCATTAAATCTTACACAGCCAAGCGGATCATATTCACAAATCATCTTTGTAAAGTTTACACCAACAGCAATTCAATCTTATAACGGCAATATTACTGTTACGGGTGGGGGCGCAAGCTTAGCTAACGCTGCTGCTTCCGGCGCAGGCATAAATACCGTGGCTACTGTAACTACAGGTGCAGCATCTTCAATAACACAAAATACTGCAACAACAGCGGGTACCGTTACATCAGCAGGATGCTCTCCATTGATATCATACGGCACCGAGTACAGTACGATCAACGGTTTTGCTAACGGTACCGGCACTCCGGTATCTTCTTCAAATCTGGGTGCAAATAATTTTACTGCTAACCTTACCGGACTTGCATTAAATACCACGTATTATTATCACGCATTTGCAGCAAACGGTGGTGGAATAGCATACGGTGCTCAGCAGAGCTTTACAACAACAGGAGCAGTTTTAGTAGCTTCTGCGCTCAGCGGATTCGGCAGTATTTGTTTAAACACTCCTTCCCCGGCAAATTCATTTACTATTACAAGTAATTTACTGTCTTCTGCCAATATCAATGTTGGTCCTCTGGCAGCATACAGTTTTTCAACTTCACCTGCAGGAACTTTTGCGCCATCTTTAAGTATAACTCAACCCGGTGGCGCATTTTCACAAACGATCTATGTGAAATTTACTCCGACAGGAATTCAAAGTTTTAACGGCAATATACCGGTAACAGGTGGTGGTGCCTTAACGGCTCTTAATGTGGCTGTAACAGGTGCGGGAGTTAATACAGGTGCGAGTGTAACAACAGGAGATGCAACAAGTATTCTAAAAAATTCTGCTATTTTAAGCGGCTCGGTAAATTCTGCAGGATGCGGCGTAATATCAAGCTATGGTATTGAATACGGATCAATCGCAGGGCTTGCTAACGGAACCGGATTTAAAGCCAAAGCCGATACGATCTCAGGCGGCAATTTTTCCGTGCGGGTCAGCAATCTCGTTCAGAATTCTACATACTACTACCGTGCATATGCAGTAACAGGATCCGGGATAGCTTACGGTACAGAAAAATCATTTACAACTGCGGCCATTAATTCAGGATTGATTTTATATTCTGCTCCTGTTTCCCGCGGTGGTATTTTGAGGTACAGCATTGATAATATTTTACCGGCCAACTACATCTTTAATATTTTTAATTCTGCAGGGAAGCTTGTTTTTTCTAAGCCGGTATTTGCACAACTTAATTTTATGGACGGGCAAATTAATATTCCCGGTTCACTGCCTGCAGGTGTGTATATTCTTCAGCTTCGTAATACAAACAATGCCGACTTTGTTGCAACTAAAACATTTCTGATCCTATAAGATCGACAAAATCATCCGGAAGGGTTACCAACGGGGTAGCCCTTTTTAATTGTCAGTATGTCAGCAAGGAGAGTCCCGGTACTTTGTTTGCAAAACAGCAGTAAAATAAATCATTTATGCAAAAAGGCAGTATACGGGTACAGACGGAAAATATCTTCCCGATCATTAAGAAATTTCTTTACAGTGAGCATGACATTTTTATACGTGAACTTGTCAGTAATGCAGTAGATGCAACCCAAAAAATAAAAACACTTTCTTCAATCGGCGAAGCCAAAGGGGACTTAGGTCAATTACGTATTGATGTAAAGCTTGATGCTGAAAAGAAGACCCTTACCATCAGCGACCGCGGTGTGGGCATGACGGAAGAAGAAGTAGATAAATACCTTAACCAGGTTGCCTTCAGCGGCGCTGAAGAATTCCTGGAGAAATACAAAGGGCAGAATGAAAATAATATTATCGGGCATTTTGGTCTCGGTTTCTATTCATCTTTCATGGTGAGTGAAAGAGTAGAAGTGATCACAAAAAGTTTCAGAGAAGACTCACAGCCGGTAAGGTGGGAATGTGATGGCAGCCCGGAATTTACTTTAGAGCCTACGGAAAAAGAATTCCGCGGTACTGATATTGTTCTGCATATAAATGAAGAGAGCAAAGAATTTCTAGAGCCCTATCGTGTAAAAAGTGTTTTGGAAAAATTCTGCAAATTCCTTCCTGTGCCTATTTATTTTCAGGATGTAAATGAAAAGCCGGCCGAAGTAAAAGAAGGAGAGGAACCAAAGGAAATAAAGGCAATTAATAATACCAATCCCGCATGGACTAAAAAGCCGGCAGATCTTACAAAGGAGGATTATGAAAACTTTTACCGTGAGCTTTATCCTTTTAATGAAACGCCTTTGTTCTGGATACATCTGAATGTAGATTATCCTTTCAACCTGACCGGGATCCTCTATTTTCCTAAAATAAAGCAGAGCCACGAGATACAGAAAGATAAGATTCAATTATACAGTAACCAGGTATTTGTTACAGATGAAGTAAAGGATATTGTTCCTGAATTTCTGATGCTGCTTCAGGGTGTTATAGACAGCCCTGATATACCTTTAAATGTGAGTAGGAGCTACCTGCAGGGAGATCCCAATGTAAAAAAGATCAATGCGCACATCACCAAGAAAGTAGCAGACAAGCTGGAAGAAATATTTAAAAGTGAAAGGGCTGATTTTGAAAAGAAATGGGAAAGCCTAGGTTTGTTCGTGAAGTACGGTATGATGACAGATGATAAATTCCTGGAGAAAGCGAACAGCTTTTTCATTATGGAGGATACTGAAGGGAAATTTTACACCAAAGAAGAATACGTTAGCGCAACGGCTGCTCAAAAAAATAAAGACGGCAAACAAGTCATTCTTTATACTACAAACCCCGTACAGCAGGATGCTTACATTCAGCAGGCAACCGCAAAAGGTTATGTGGTTGTAAAAGCAGAGACACTTGTAGATGCCGCATTTATAAACACGGTAGAAATGAAATGGAATGATTTCATATTTACCAGAGTGGATGCAGATATTGCAGATAATCTGATTGATAAGTCTGAAGGGACGGAAAGTGTGCTTACAAAAGAACATTCTGAGAAACTTAAAACTTTATTTGAGCAACCTCAGGAAGGCCTCAATGTAAATGTAGAAATTAAAGGCCTGAGTGCAGAAGCACCACCGGTAACAGCCACCCGCCCCGAGCAGATGCGCCGTATGAAGGATATGGCTTCCATGGGTGGGGGTATGTCTGCATTCTATGCACAGATGCCGGATGAAGTAGCGCTTACTGTAAATGGTAATCACCCGATATTTAAAAATATCCTTGCAGAAACGGAAAGCAATCAGCAGGAAAAGCTTATTAAAAACCTTGCAGACCTTGCATTACTTTCACAGGGGTTGCTTACCGGGAAAAGCCTTACGCAATTTATAAGCAGGAGTGTGGAGCTTATGGAAAAATAAGTTTTTCATTGCTTATATATAAAATGGATTTTAATGTTTTGAAATTGCCCTTACCGGGCAATTTTTTTAGGGGGATTTTTATTCATGATTACTACAGCCATTATATTTATTACTTATTAAATTGCATATCCTTACGATAAAACATGCTATGGTACAACCTGATGATCATTTTACTGTCAATAATAAAAAATTTCTATGCTCTGCTTTTTCAGATGAAATGATGCTGATGAATCTTGAAACCGGTAATTATCTGGGTTTAAACCCTGTTAGTACGGATATTTACAAACTTGCGGAACAAAATGCCACTATCGAGGAAATTTTAAAAAACCTCCTGCAAAAGTATGACGTGGATGAAGAAACATGCAGGGCGCAGGTTATAACGTGTATCAATGATATGCTGGATAAAGGAATGCTGATAAAAACCTGATCTTTTCATGAGTTCTCTTGCAGCAAAATGGACAACGTATCAAAATTTATCTCCCCGGGTAA
>JBGTJG010000371.1:0-1770 GCA_041745235.1 Ferruginibacter sp.
AGTAAATGATAAAGATGATGTGTTTACAGCTGAGGCATTAATGACAGCAGCAGCATACGCAGAGTCTATCGGAAAAAATGACGATGCGATCGACCTTTACAAAAAAGCCAAAACAAATTATCCTGCTGCACCGGCGGTGCAGGGTGGTGATGTAGATAAATATCTTGCCAGGTTAGGTGTAACGAACGAAAACAATGACAGGAAGTAATCATAAAATACCTGATACAACTGGCATCCTATTAAAAAAGGATGCCTTTGTCGTTATAGTGAAAACGGAATGGAATGCACATGTAACAGATATTTTAGAAGAAGGATGCATCGCACTGCTTAAAGAAAATAATATCAACTTTAAAGTTCTGGTTGTACCGGGTGCTTTTGAAATTCCGTTTGCGATAAAACAATCATACACCAACGCTGCCGGTGTTATACCGGACGCATACATCGCCTTGGGCTGTATCATTCGGGGTGAAACACCTCATTTTGAGTTTGTAAGCAATGGCGTAATGCAGGGATTGATGCAGTTAAATCTCACTTTACCTGTACCCGTCATTTTTGGCGTGCTTACAGTAAATGATCAGATGCAGGCCGATGAACGTACCGGTGGGCGGCATGGTCATAAAGGCACAGAGGCTGCTGCCACCGCTATTAAAATGATCGGTTTATCTCAATCCGCGGCTGCGTCGTAAATGAAAGTGCAGCTCTTCATACCTTGTTTCGTAGATCAGCTCTATCCTGATACTGCCTTCAATATGGTAAAGGTTTTAGAGAAAGCAGGTTGCGAAGTATCTTATAATACTGATCAGACCTGCTGTGGCCAGCCGGCGTTTAATGCAGGTTTCCTTAATGAATCACGTTCAGTAGCCTCTAAATTTCTTGAAGATTTTAACGGGGCAGATTATATTGTTGCACCAAGTGCAAGTTGCGTTGGTTTTATTCGCAATTACTATCCTGCATTGTTTGAAAATAATTCTGATAATACCGAAGCTTTGGCAATAGGTAAAAGAATATTTGAATTCACTGAGTTTTTATGTGATATCCTTAAGCAGGAAGATTTTGGCGCAGTAATGAATACAAAAGCGACATACCATGACAGCTGTGCTGCGCTTCGGGAGTGTAAAATAAAAGAAGGCCCGAGAAGATTATTAGCCAATGTAAAAGGCCTGGAACTTACCGAAATGAATGATGCTGAAACCTGCTGTGGTTTTGGAGGAACGTTTTCAGTAAAATTTGAGCCTATATCTGTTGCAATGGCAGAGCAGAAAATAGATAACGTATTAAAAACAGGGGCTTCCTGTATTATTTCCACGGACATGAGTTGCCTAATGCAACTGGGCGGAATCATTAAAAAGAAAGGATTGCCTCTTTTGACTTACCACCTGGCAGATGTACTTGTATCCGAGAGCTGACCTGCCTATAAATTTCAAAGCAAGTATAAATTCAAAGGGAAAGATTAGAATTATAAATAAGGCAGTTGATAATTACTCTATCCCGAATAGTCATATAATAAAACATCCCCTGTATCAGGGGATGTTTTATTATAAATACTGAATTGAAATTAGATAATCAGCGGATCTACAAGAGCAAGAACCTGTGCTTTTGTAAGTGGTTCATCAAATGACGCTGTCGCTGCATTTGCAGATACGCCGGAATTCGCGGCAATATTGACACCAAGCTGAACAGCTAATTCTTCTCCTGCATAGTTTCCTGCAACCACAGCTGCATAAGAACCACCGATATTACTCTCATTCTGTACTATCCAAGGTTTAATAT
>JBGTJG010000372.1:0-5707 GCA_041745235.1 Ferruginibacter sp.
AGAGATAGCGAATACAATTATAACCGTGGGCGATCCCGACAGGGTAAAAGAAGTGAGCAAACATTTTGACAGTATAGAATTTGAAAATAATCACCGCGAGTTTGTCACGCATACCGGCTATATCGGTAAGAAAAGACTCTCCGTTACCAGCACAGGCATCGGCCCGGATAATATAGATATTGTACTTAATGAATTGGATGCTTTAGTAAATATTGATTTTGAAACCAGGACAATAAAAGAAAATCTCACACAGCTTAATATTATACGTGTAGGTACATCAGGATCACTTCAAACAGAAATTCCGGTTGATAGTTTTGTAGTGAGCACACACGGCCTGGGGTTGGATAATCTTTTGCATTTTTATCGTCCCGCCGGGAATGAAGAAGAGAAACAGATCCTCCGGGCATTTGTCACACATACACAAATGGAAGCTATTACAACACCATACATAACAGGTGCTGCGAGTTCATTGTTAAGAGAATTTGTTACTGATTTTCACCATGGTATCACTGTAACCTGTCCGGGTTTTTACGGTCCCCAAGGTCGTGTGCTTCGCCTCGGGCTTGCTCAACCGAATTTGATAGACAGCCTTACCTCCTTCAGTTTCGGGAATCACCGCATCAGTAATTTTGAAATGGAAACATCTGCTATTTACGGACTGGGGAAATTACTGGGTCACAATTGTTTATCCTTAAGTGCTATTGTGGCAAACAGGATGACCAAAGAATTCAGCAAGGATGGAAATGCAGCAGTAGAGAATCTTATTAAAAAAACTTTAGAAATAGCAGAAGCATCAGTTTAATGGAAGTTTCATTTTACAAATACCAGGGAACAGGAAATGATTTTATTATACTGGATAACAGATCGGGAGCCTATACCGATCTTTCTGTAAACCAAATTGAGTTTCTCTGCGACCGAAGATTCGGCATAGGGGCGGATGGTTTAATGTTGTTGAACAACAAGGCCGGATACGACTTTGAGATGATTTACTATAATGCCGATGGGAAGCTCGGGAGCATGTGCGGCAATGGCGGACGTTGTATGATTCGTTTTGCAAAAGATATCGGCATAAATAAAACTTCATTTTCTTTTTTGGCTACAGACGGGCCCCACGAAGGTGAGACAGATGAAAATAAAATTGTCCGGCTTAAAATGCAGGATGTAAACAATGTCGAATATCATTCTGATTTCTCTGTTCTGGATACCGGATCACCCCATTACATCAAGTTCAGTACAGGTGTAAAGACAATGGATATTTTAAATACGGGGAAAGATATCCGCTATAGCGAAACATTTAAGGAACAGGGGATCAATGTAAACTTTGTGGAAACAACAGGTTCGGATTCAGTTTATATGAGAACGTATGAACGCGGTGTAGAAGATGAAACATTGAGTTGCGGTACGGGTGTAACGGCTGCTGCACTGATGAGTGCATGCGGCACCTCAGGCTCCAAGAAAATTTCTGTACAGACCAACGGCGGCCTTCTCCACGTTGAATTCAACAAAATTGATGATAAAACCTTTAATGAGATATACCTTTGCGGCCCTGCCGAATTTGTTTTTAAAGGAACCATCAATCTGCTTTAGTAATGATACAGTATTTTAATATTATTGACCATAGGACTGTAGCTACCGATAAGCCCGGGAACGGCACTTGGGTAAATGTCTTGCCGCCGCTGAAACAGGAAGAGTTTTCCAAGCTAAGCACGGTGCTTAATATACCGCTGGATTTTCTAAAAGATTCTCTTGATATTGAAGAGCGCAGCAGATATGAGGCAGAAGAGGACGTTAAGCTTGTAGTGATAAAAACACCTACAGAGAACAACTCCTTTAACGACAGTGATGCTTTTTATATCACCATTCCAATCTGTATAATCCTTACAGCGGGGCAGATCGTAACAGTAAATTCATTTGAAAACGAAGCCATAAAAAAGTTCCTGAACAGCTTTCCCAACCGCCATCCGGATAAAAAAAATATGATGGTGCTGAAGATATTTGAGAAAGTGATAAACACTTACCAGGATCACCTTAAAGAAATTAACCAACGTCGTAATGCACTGGAGCAGAAATTATATGCTTCCAGTAGAAATGAAGAATTGTTCCAGCTTATGCGCATACAAAAGAGCCTTGTCTACTTTGTGACAGCATTACGGAGCAATGAACTTTTGATGATGAAAATTGCCCGTACAGATTTTCTTATGCTTGATGATGAGGAAAAGGATTTTTTAGACGATCTCATCATTGAAACATCTCAGGCACTTGAAACAGCCAATACATATACTTCAATCCTCTCCGGCACTCTGGATGCGTTCGCAAGCATCATCAGCAACAACCAAAATATGGTTTTGAAGAGACTGACAACTACTACGCTGTTTATGAGCATCCCGGTATTAATTGCCAGCATTTATGGGATGAATGTACCAATACCTTTCCAGCGCTCTCCACTGGCATTTTGGATACCTATTTCCGTATCCCTCGTGCTGCTGGCTTATGTCGTTTTCACTTTCCTCCGCAGAAAAAATAATTAATGCTGAACATCAGGGTTTACGGTATTCTTATCAACGATCAACATCAGGTTCTTGTAAGTGATGAATACATCCGCGGCATGTACATTACAAAATTCTGCGGTGGCGGATTGGAAGAAGGTGAAGGAACTATAGATTGCCTGCAAAGGGAATTTATGGAAGAAATGAAATTGAAGGTGGAAGTCACCGATCATATTTATACAACTGATTTTTATCAACCTTCTGCCTTTAGAAAAGGCGATCAGATCATAGCAATTTATTATGCGGTAAAACCGTTAGAGCCGATATCAGTCCCGCTGCGCAGCAAGCCGTTTGACTTTGATGAAAAGGAAATGAAGATGTATGAAGAAACGGGTGAAACAGAAACTTTCCGTTTTATTGACCGTGAAGACTTTAATGAAGAATGTTTGACCCTACCGATCGATAAGATCGTAGCGAATCTCGTAAAGAAGGGATTGGGTTAGAATATAAAAAGCCGTTTATCGTTTCCCCGGCAAAAACAAAAAATTCTATCAGCCATAAGCCGGATTCTGTTTCCTGTACAGGTTCGCTGTACATGAGGCCATCATTTATCTTGCCGCAACATTACTGCTGCGATCTTGCTGCCTACCCTCCCCTGCTTCGCCTTGCGGCAAAAACAAACGGGCCGCCTGTTCCCACGAGTGGACAAGGGTATATGTGGCATTGCAGCATGCAAGGTTTACCCTCCTGCTTCGTTACCGAGGCGGGATGTGAGCTCTTACCTCACTTTTTCACCCTTATCGCTGCACAAGTGCAGAGACGGTTATTTTCTGTGGCACTTTCTTCCCGAAAAATCGGGACCGGCCGTTAACCGGTGCATTGCCCTGCGCTGTCCGGACTTTCCTCCCCGAATAAATTCGGAGCGACAGCCGGCTGATAGAATTACAAAAATATGCTTTGTTTTTTACGGAAGTGCGATTGCTCAGGCAGATATTATTTACCCTTTCCTAACTTAGCAGAATGAATACTTATTCAGAGGAAAATTATCTCAAAGCTTTATTTAATCTCGGAAATGAAAAGGGGGAAGTAACTGTGCAGGAACTTAGCACGCAGTTAAATATCAAATCTCCTTCTGTAAACAGCATGATAAAAAAGCTTGCAGATAAAAAACTGGTCCATTACGAAAGTTACAAACCGCTCCGCCTAACGGATAAGGGGAAAAAAGAAGCCGGCCTAATCATAAGAAAACATCGGCTTACAGAAATGTACCTCGTGCAAAAGATGGAATTTGGTTGGGAACAGGTGCACGAAATTGCAGAGCAGGTTGAACACCTCCAATCACCGCTATTCTTTGATAAAATAGATGAATTGCTGGGTTTTCCTAAACTGGATCCCCATGGTTCTCCTATTCCGGATAAACAGGGTAAAGTTCAATGGGTAGAATATACCAAGCTGAGTGATAACAAACCCGGAGACCAGGTAAAGCTCTCGGCTGTTACACATTCCTCTGATGAATTTCTGAAATTTCTGAACGCCCGTGGATTGCATTTGGGCATTATGGTAAATGTAATTTCTACAGAGCCTTTTGATGGCAGTATGACCGTGAGCTATGGCAAAAAAAGCAGGGAAACCCTGAGCAAGACAGTGACAGAAAAATTGCTTACAGAAAAAGTATGATCTGAGATCACTTAAAGTAGATCTCTGTTGCACCAAACCCATACAGCGGGTGAAACTGGTTCACATAAGACTTTACTTCCTTCTTGTATTTTAAACGCTCGTGTACTTCATCACGTAATTTACCTTCACCTATGCCGTGGATGATAACAAGTGTAGGCTGATGATGGGCTACAGCCAGCTCATAATATTTTTCAAAATTTTGAAGCTGTGATGTAAGTATTTCAAAATTCGATAATTTTTGCCAATTATCTGTAAGCTTTTCAATGTGCAGATCTACAACAGAACGTGCCGGCGGCAGGTTATCTTTTATTTTTTCCGCTTCATACATGCGAAATCCTGCATTGCCTAATCGGCTAAGGTCCATTTTATCGGTTTCAATTTTTTCCGGGTAATGTGTAAACAGTTCATAAGCGAATGAAGCTTCATTCTTTTTTTGAGTGTCCTCTATTCTATTAAAAAGTTGTTTGGCTCTCAGCTTAAAAAATACTTCGCTAAAAGGAGTTTTCTTTTTATCCGGAACCGTCAGAGAAAATTCAAATTCGAACCGCGGGCTCTCACCCATATCTTCAAAGCTTACATCATGAAGATAAAACTCAGAAAGGCCGCCGATATTGCTTTTTAGGTTAAAAGAACTTTCACCGTTAAACATCAGATCATAAGTAAAATCATATCCTTCCTCATTCTGATTTACCAGGTACACTTTCAGCTTTTCCACCACATCATCCTCAAAAATATCCTTATCGTAAACAGGTAAAAAGCTGATAAACACGCCATCACCTGTCTTTTGTTTCTTAACAGGCTTTTCCCGTTTTACATCATCTACATAAATATTCTTTTTTACAGGAACCTTTTTTTGAGAGAACATTTTAAAATAAGGGAAATCAATCTGGTCGGTATAAGCAGGGAACCTTACACCGCGTACTTCTATCATCACCATCTTTTCATTCATGATCTCCACGACAACGCCCTCTTCATCAGTCTGCAGCACAAGTATCTTATCCCCTGTCTCGTATTTCATTCTTCAGTTTTAAAACAATAACGGCGCAAAGTTAAATTACTTTGCGCCGTTCAGAAAATCCGTTATCCGTATTACCCTTCTCTGTGAGCGAGCTTACTCTTCCTGTATCCGTAAATAAAATAAATAATAAGTCCAAGACCCAACCAAGCAAGGAACCATACCCAATTGCTCTTACTCATACCTGTAAGCAGGTACAAACAGGTGGATACGCCCATCAAAGGAATAAGGGACCATTTTTTAATAAATGCCAGAACAGCAAGAATTACCATCAGCAACCAAAATATGATCAGCGATATCTTAGGTAATGCTGCATCCATAAAACTTATTTTTCCTGATTCATAGTCTGTGTTGCCTTTGTAGTTAAAATCGTACAGATTGGTGAAATAATTCTCTGCAAGTAAAGTTGCCATCACCATTGCCGCAATCACGATCAGGGGAAAGATATATTGACCGTTTACATAAGGAAGATTAAATTTTCCCGGTATTTTCTCCCGGCGAGGAATCAACAGAACACCGCCGCAAACCA
>JBGTJG010000373.1:0-9075 GCA_041745235.1 Ferruginibacter sp.
TTGGTATCACCAAATTTTGCGTACATCCTAAAGAATGGTTCAGTACTAAAACACGTATAGGCGGCACTAAAACCGCAGACATTGAAAAAATAATTTTATTAAATCCGGATCTTATAATCTGCAACAAAGAAGAAAATATCAAAGAACAGGTAGAAATGCTTGCGGAAAAGTTTCCTTTATATATGTCTGATGTATGCACATACAAAATTGCTTTCCAAATGATAGCTGATGTAGGTATGCTCACCGGAAAAAATACAGAAGCTGAAAAGCTTACTCAAATGATCAGGGAAAAGTTTGAATCTTTTCAACTGAAAGAAAAAAGAATCCGTGCCGCTTATTTCATCTGGAAAGATCCTTACATGACCATCGGGGGTGACACTTTCATTTCTGATATGATGAAGAAGGCTGGCTTTGAAAATATTTATAAGGACACAAAGAGATATCCGGAAATAAATATCGCAGAGCTAAAACTGCTTCAGCCCGAAGTACTTTTGCTTTCTTCGGAGCCCTACCCTTTTAAAGCAAAACACATCACAGAACTGCAAGCTCAATTGCCCGAAACAAAGATCCTTTTAGCAGACGGGGAAATGTTCAGCTGGTACGGCAGCCGAATGCTCTTGGCCCCGCAATATTTTCAACAATTACAGCGACAAATTCAGGCTTGAGCCCCCTTGCATAGATTATACGCATTCACTTCCTTATTTTTGCAAAAAAAACTACTTTATGGCTGCTGAAAAGATCGTACAGTTACTGGGCAAAGACGCAGATTCTTTGTTGACTCATGAGTGCAAAACTATCTCCAAGGATTTAATTCATGCTCCCTCCGCTGACCACGTAGATGAGAGCTGGGCAAACAGTAACCGCAGCAATCAAACGCTGCGCAGTATTCAGAGTTTATTGGGCCACGGCCGGCTGGCTAATACAGGTTATGTTTCTATTCTCCCGGTAGATCAGGGAATTGAACACAGCGGTGGCGCTTCTTTTGCCCCCAATCCTATTTATTTCGACCCCGAAAATATCGTCAAACTGGCTATGGAAGGCGGTTGCAATGCAGTAGCTTCTACGTTCGGCGGCCTGGGTACGGTGAGCCGTAAATATGCCCATAAGATCCCGATGATGGTGAAGATCAATCACAATGAATTTTTGAGGTATCCTAATAAATTTGACCAGGTGATGTTCGGCCAGGTAAAAGAAGCATGGAATATGGGTGCAGTAGCGGTAGGTGCTACTATATATTGGGGCAGTGATGAAAGCACAAGGCAATTACAGGAGGTGGCAGATTCTTTCCAGGCGGCACATGAACTTGGTATGGCAACAGTTCTTTGGTGTTATTTGCGTAACAATGCATTTAAGGTAGACAGCATTGACTACTCTGCAGCATCTGACCTTACGGGTCAGGCCAATCACCTTGGAGTAACATTGCAGGCTGATATCATCAAACAAAAATTACCCACCAATAACGGCGGCTACAACGCCATTAAATTCGGCAAAACAAGCCCGATCGTTTACGATAAATTAACAACAGATAATCCGATTGATCTTACAAGATACCAGCTGGCAAACTGCTACATGGGCCGGGTGGGACTTATAAACAGCGGTGGTGAAAGTAAAGGAGCTACTGATCTTGCGGAAGCAGTTACAACAGCCGTGATCAATAAAAGAGCAGGCGGAATGGGACTGATCAGCGGCAGAAAGGCGTTTCAAAAATCCATGATTGATGGTGTAGAATTACTTAACACTATTCAGGATGTGTATCTTGATAAAAGCATCACCCTGGCATAATTAATATCAAGGATCTTTATTACGAATAAGGAGCATTTTTTTTGGTGCTTTTCATGAGTTATTTTAGTATTAACTTCAGTATACGATGAAACAGGAAGAAGACTTTGATGCGATCCTTGCCGGCGAGGCAGAGCAAACCAATACACAGAAGAGCAGCTGGTTCAAGCGTATAAAAAAGGGTATACTTACCTCTACTAAAGACAAAAAAGATGCTCCTGAAGGACTTTGGGAAAAATGCCCGGAGTGTCGGTACACCTGTACAGTTTCTGAACTTTCAGAAAGCTTATATGTTTGTCCGAAATGTGAGCATCACCATCGAATCGGCAGTGAGGAATACTTTGAAATCCTTTTTGATGAAGGAACTTATCAGGAACTTTTCGGGAATATAAAATCAAAAGATTTTCTCGGTTTTGTTGATCTGAAGCCTTACGGAAAAAGATTGCAGGATACTTACAAAAAAACAGATATACATGATTCTATAACCGTGGCGCATGGCAAGGTAAACAGCAACGATTTTGTAGTTGCCTGTATGGATTTTGAATTCATCGGAGGCAGCCTTGGCAGTGTAATGGGAGAAAAGATCTGCCGTGCCTGCGACTATTGTGTGCAGCACCGCATCCCGTTCATGATCATCAATAAAAGTGGCGGCGCACGGATGATGGAAAGTGCCTTTTCATTGATGCAATTGGCTAAAACCTCCGGTAAGCTTACCCGGCTTGCAGAGGCTAAGGTTCCTTATATTTCATTATGCACTGATCCTACATTCGGTGGCACGACAGCATCGTTTGCAATGCTTGGAGATATCATATGCGGTGAACCGGGCGCCCTCATTGGCTTTGCAGGACCAAGAGTAATTAAAGAGACAATAAAAAGAGACTTGCCCGAAGGTTTTCAGCGGAGCGAATTTTTACTTGAACATGGTTTCCTTGACTTTATAGTAAACAGGAAAGATCTGAAACAAAGAATGTCAGAACTGCTGATCATGTTTAAAGAATAATTGATATTAACTTCACTTATTCACTCAATCCTCCTACAAAATTTATTGTGAGCGCTACTACAAAAGTATTAAGCGCAAACGCAATAAGAGCATGGGCTAACACGAGCCGTCGCATTTTCTTATTCTCTACATCTACATCAGAAACATTGAATGTCATTCCGACTGTAAAAGAAAAATAAGCAAAATCAAGATAACCGGGTTCGTCATCTCCGGGAAATTTTAATCCGCCTACTTCTTTATTCTCCCCGTCATCATCTTCGTCATCATCATAATATAAATGTGCATAATGGAAGGTAAGTATTGTGTGCACCATCAGCCAGGAAAATAAAATGGACGAAAATCCGACAAGCACTGTTAATAATTTATTTCCTTCATTTTTATCTCCACCTATGATTAGAAGGAGTACTGTAAACATAGCTGCAAAAGAAGTTATCACTGTAAAAAGCAAAACAAATAAGCGACTCCCGTCTTCTTTTGTAGCTATTTTTTTTAACTCGGATACTTTGATACCGAATAAAACAACCCAGGATAAAATAAGGTATGATAAAGCAAAAGCGGACCATGTGCTGATGATTATCAGTAAAGTATCATCAAGTTTATTTCTCAGCAGGAACCATACAGCCGCTGCTAACACGGTGCTGAGCCCTATTCTTTGTAAGGGATGCATTCGCAGAAATAAACCCCGATGTTGCTCTTCTTTGTTTTTGGTACTTGTCATTTCATTTCAAATGTAATCAACCCCAATGCCTAAAAAATCATATCACCTATTTGTTTTTTATCTTTGATAAAAACGAGCAGGTGGAATTGAATAATAAAAAGGCGTATTACGAATATTTTTTTGAATCGACATATACCGCGGGCCTTGTTCTTGCCGGCACGGAAATAAAATCTATAAGAAAAGGGAAAGCGAGTTTTAACGACAGCTACTGTATTTTCGATAAAGGTGAATTGTATGTAAGGAGCTTGCACATTTCTGAATATGCCTTCGGAACATACACTAATCATGAACCATTACAGGAACGAAAACTGCTTTTGAACAAAAAAGAATTAAAAAAGCTTTTAGAAAAGACCAAAGAAAAAGGATACAGCATTATCCCGCTGAAAATCTTTATTAATGAAAAAGGCCTGGCCAAAATGGATATTGGTTTGGGCAAAGGAAAAAAGAATTTTGATAAGAGGGATACGATCAAAGAAAGAGAAAATGACCGTGATATAAAGCGAAAATACGGGTTGTAGTTTATCAGCACTCACTCAGACTAATAGGAATATTTACTGCAAGCCCGCCGTCTGCAGTTTCTTTATACTTACTGTTCATATCCAACGCAGTATCCCACATTGTTTTTATAACACCGTCCAGGCTCACTTTTGCAAAATCAGGCGTGCTCTGTAATGCAAGCTGACAGGCTGTAATAGCTTTTATTGCACCCATCGTGTTTCTTTCTATACAGGGAATTTGAACGAGCCCTGCAATAGGATCGCAGGTCATGCCGAGGTGATGTTCCATTGCGATCTCTGCTGCCATCAGCGCTTGCCGCTGCGTACCGCCAAGACTTTCCGTTAGTGCTGCTGCAGCCATAGCGCTGCTCACACCGATCTCTGCCTGGCAGCCTCCCATTGCTGCTGATATAGTCGCACCTTTCTTAAAAATACTGCCCACTTCTGAGGCAGTTAGTAAAAATTTTACGATCCTATCATCATCATTGCCATCGCAGAAAGAAATAAAATATTGCAAAACTGCAGGGATTACGCCTGCTGCACCGTTAGTTGGAGCAGTCACTACCCTGCCAAAAGCTGCATTTTCTTCATTTACTGCTAGGGCAAAACAACTTACACAGTCTAAGATATAATTGAATTTATTTCCACCCGCTGAGAGTTCCGTCAGCCATTCTTCGTAATTATTAATAACCTTTCCCTGCATTAGTTTCTTATTCACATCATAAGCACGGCGTTTTACATTAAGGCCGCCAGGCAAATAGCCCTGCGTGTTACAGCCGCGGTAAATACATTCCTTCATAACCCGCCAGATGTTCAATATTCCTGCTCTTGTTTCTGATTCTGAACGCCATGAATTTTCATTTTCCATAACCACTTCATGAATAGCCATCCCTGTAGTTCGGCACCAATGAAGCAGGTCGTCAGCAGTATTAATTGGAAATGGAAGTGTAACAGCGTCCTGCGTACTGCCCGTTACCACTGCATCCGGTTTTGGTTCCTGCACTACAAAGCCACCGCCTATAGAGTAGTAGGTTTCTGCAAAAGAATCACCGGTGCTCAAAGTCACAAGAAAGCTAAGTGCATTCGGATGATAGGGAAGTGTTTCTGTTATCAGGAATTCGATATCATCTGAAGGTGTAAAATCAATCTCATGCCTGCCTGCAAGCAAAAGTTTCCCCATGAGTTTAATGTCACTGATTTTTGCATCAATATGGTTCACATCAAAGGTTACGGGATCATCTCCGCTGAGACCTAATTGTACTGCTATATCTGTACCATGTCCGATACCGGTTTTAGCAAGAGATCCGTAAAGCAAAACCTCGAGGGACTTAACATCATTAAGGAGATTTTTTTCTTCGAGTTTACGAGTAAATATCTGTGCTGCACGCCAGGGACCAAGCGTATGACTGCTGCTCGGTCCTACGCCTATTTTAAACATATCAAATACAGAGATGGCTTCGTGACTCACAGAAAAGAATTAAGCTTACCGTTTGTTTGAAATTTGGGACGGCATATTATTGAACAGAAACGAGGGTTATGGTGAATTTCAGATAAGAATTTGCAGGTATCACCACAGCTCCCGCGGCATTAGTACGTTGCTGCGAACCGTAGCCTAAGGACGGAGGGATATACAATGTAACGGAACCACCCATTTTTACAAGAGGTAGTATCAATTGCCATCCAACAATTAAATCCTGCAACACCGTATTGAGGGGTGTACTGCCGGATGCATCAAACTCCGCCCCATCGGCAGTTCCATCTATCAGGTTACCTGTATAAGTAACGGCAATTCGGCTGCATAAATTAGGAGAAGAGCCGCTGCCGGGATTAGTAATATTGTAAAACATTCCGTTCTTAGAGGCTGCAACAATGCCATTCGCTGAAAGATAATTTTGTAAGTACGCTGTTTCGGTAGCCGATGCAGCATTGGAAGGGGCGTTTAGTTTACATGTAAGGTCATTTTTCTTGCAAGCTGAAAACCAAATTGTTGAAGCAAGGAAGAGGAAAAGCCATTTTTTCATTCGTGGTTATTTAGTTTATGAATTTGTAATTTTTTTTTGTGTTTTAATTCCAGATAAGCCTGTTCACTCATTTCCCATTTAAAATGCATACGGGCAAAGGCAAATCCAACTATGAAAATTAATATTGCTGTTATGATAACAAAAAAAGTTTGTACGGATGTCGCGGAAATTTTCATGTACCAGTCGGGGAAAAACAAATAAACGCAGACAAGTAACAAAAGGACAGGGAGTCCAAACATTGAAGCACCCGGTAATCCTCTGACTAATTTACTTTTAGTACTGCTGTATACCTCCCGCCGCTGTTCCCAATATTGAAGGAATTTTTCTTCTTCTGCCGATAACATTCTTCAAAAATAATTGAATTAACCGGTTTGCTTGGCTATATTATCAAATACTTGTAGGTTTGCCGCTCATTGCTCATAAAGATGCAATTAAAATTGCTCTGATATGCCGTAACGATCATCGTTTTTGGTAAATCCTCCTTTTTTAAACGGAGAATAAGTGATAAAAATTAAAGACATGAAAACGGAACACCTGATCGTTCAATACCTCTACAGCAACAAAAATGTGTCCCTTCAGGATATAGGAATTTTTACGGTATCGCCGGACATCAGCATTGATCCGGACAGCGATAAAGATTTCGCCCTACCACCTGATGCAATCCGTTTTGATTATGATCCTAAAACTGAGCAGGATGAAGGCCTGATACAGTATATATCTGATCATACCAGGAAAATGAAGGCACTTGCTTCTTCAGACCTCGAATCATTTATTATGCTGAATAAGCAATTTCTCAATATAGGTAAGCCTTTGATTCTTGAAGGATTGGGAACTTTGCAAAAAACACAGAACGGACAGATTGCTTTTATTCAAGCTGCAGCATCCCATGTTATTCGGGAAGAAAGTCCGAAGCAAATCACTGAAAAGCAAAAAGAAAAGATCAGTTTCATAACTCCGCCAAAAGAAAAAAACAACAGTAACGGCAAATCCGCCTTAGCATTGTTGTTACTGCTCCTCATTTTGGGTGCAGCGTTCGCGGTATATTATTTTTATAATAAAAACAAAGAAAGCAATTCTGCGAATATATCTGATGTGCAGAATCAAGAAACGCCTGATACCTCTTCAAATACCGGAAATGCAGACAGTCTTGCCGCACCAAAGGCAATCACAGATCCAAATAGTTTTTATATTGTGCTCAACGAATACCCTAATATTGCTGCGGCAGAAAAAAGAGTAAAAGTGCTGAGTACCTATGGCCATAATGTAATCATACATACAACTGATTCTGCCACTTACAAAGTACGTATGCCTTTCACAGCTTCATTATCAGATACATTAAGGAGCAAGGATTCTGTTTCGAAGCTATTAAGCCCTAAAGCCTACGTAGAACTTCCGCGTTAACCCTGAATCAGTAAGGCTTTATTTTCACTCAATAGTTTCCATTAAATTTGTTCATGGATTTTATTGATTATTATAAGGTGCTGGAGCTCGCTAAGTCTGCGAGTGCCGATGAGATAAAGAAAGCATACCGAAAACTCGCAAGGCAATACCATCCGGATACAAACCAAAATGATGCTTCGGCAAACAAAAAGTTTCAGCAGATAAATGAAGCCAATGAAGTGCTGAGTGATCCGGAGAAAAGAAAGAAATACGACAAATACGGAAAAGACTGGCAGCATGGTGATGCATATGCTCAGCAGGCAAGGAAACAGCAACAATACTCTCAGCAATTCGGCGGCGGTGATTTTGAAGGCGAAGGCGGTTTTTCCGATTTCTTTTCTTCTATGTTTGGCGGTGGCGGCAGGCGCAGCGCCGGCCCGCGCAAAGGCGGCGATCTCAATGCTACTTTACAACTGAACCTTAGTGAAGTTTTTCATACAAAAAAACAAACCATAACGGTTAACGGTAAAAGTGTAAGGATTACAATCCCCGCCGGCACAGAGCATGGACAGGTGATAAAATTAAAGGGTTATGGAAGTCCCGGGCCCGCAGGAGGCACTGCAGGTGATTTGTTGATCACTTTCAAAATACATAACGACACCCCATTTAAGAGAGTAGGAAATGATGTACAGAGCACGCAGGAAATAGACCTCTATACAGCAATGCTTGGTGGCGATGCGGAAATAGATACCCTGCACGGTAAACTTAAGCTGAAAGTAAAACCGGAAACACAAAGCCAAACCAAGATAAGGGTAAAAGGAAAAGGATTTCCTGTGTATAAACAGGAAGGTGTATTCGGTGATATGTATGTAACCTATACGGTTAAGCTCCCTGAAAATCTTACTGACAGGGAAAAGGAATTGTTTAGCGAGCTCAAAAAACTACGGTCGTAATTGTAATCCTCAATTCTAAAGCATGAAAATAGCTACCTATAATGTAAATGGGGTTAACGGCCGTTTGCCTGTATTACTTCGGTGGCTTAGTGAACAAAAGCCCGATATCGTTTGTTTGCAGGAATTAAAGGCGCCGCAGGAAAAATTTCCTGAGCAAGCGCTTTTGGAAGCAGGATATCACGCCATCTGGCATGGCCAAAAGAGCTGGAACGGGGTGGCTATTTTATCAAGAGAAGATAACATTAAAGAAATAAGACGGGAACTACCGGGTGATGAAGATGAACAAAGCCGATACATAGAAGCTGCGATAAATGGCATTCTGATTTGCGGGCTTTACCTGCCCAACGGGAACCCTGCACCAGGGCCAAAGTTCGATTACAAACTGGAATGGTTTAAAAGACTCAGAACACATGCGGCGGGGCTGCTAAAAGCTAATGTACCTGTAGTGCTTATGGGTGACTTTAATGTAATGCCAACCGAACTTGATGTGTACAAACCTGAAAGATGGGTCGATGATGCACTCTTTCGCCCGGAAATACGGCTGGCATTTAAAAAGCTTGTAGATCAGGGATGGACGGATGCAATACGAAAGCTATATCCCAATGAAGTGATTTATACTTTCTTTGATTATTTCAGAAATGCGTACGGGCGTAATGCGGGACTAAGAATAGATCATTTTTTGCTTAGCCCGCAAGTGGATAAACGCTTAATGGCAGCAGGTGTTGAT
>JBGTJG010000374.1:0-3798 GCA_041745235.1 Ferruginibacter sp.
AAAGATAAAGCTGATAACTTTAAAACTGCAGCTACTAATACGGCTGATAATTTTAAAAATAAAGCAACAGATTTCAAAGATGAAACTAAAAGAAGTTTTTCATAGTTAGTATATTCTCTTTTAAAGCCCGGCGATAAAATAAAACTGCAATGGAAAATGAATCTCATAAAGAGGTATTGGAATCTCTTTTAGACAGAACTAAAGATTACGTAGAAACCAGGTTAAATCTGGTAAAACTGAAGGTGGTTAAAAAAACTTCCGGTATTGTTTCTAATGTAATGTCTAAAGTTGTTCTCGGATTGATAGGTACATTTTTTATTTTAATGCTGAATATCGGTATTGGTCTCTGGTTAGGAGAAGTTTTACATAAAAACTATTTAGGTTTTTTTGTACTTGCGGCTTTTTATTTCATCGTTGGGCTTATTATATTTTTGGGCAGGAATGTATGGATACGTACCCCCATTGCTAATTCAATCATCAAAACAGTTAACAAATAATCATGATCAACAACTGCGAAGATCTGGATAAAGCAATAGAGGAATTGGAAAGGAAAAAAGTGATTCGGGAAGCTATGCTTTCCGCTCAATTGGATCATACCAAAGAGCATTTCAAACCGGGTAACCTTGCTAAAAATGCTTTTTCTAATTTGATTCATTCTGATGGAATGAAAGGTTTAATAGTAAAAGCTGTTGGTGGTCTGGGTGCAGGATTATTGGCCAAGCAGGCTCTTATAGGCCATCCTGCAACATTCGCAGGTAAGATGGTGAAAAGTATTTTAGACAAGGCCATCAAAGTGGGTGTACCTGCCGCAGTCGTAAAAAATAATGATAAGATCTCCGCTTGGACATCGGCCATCTACAAAAACCTTTTCAACGGGAGCAGCAACAACAAAAAGAAAATTACTTATTAATCCCTTCTTACTAACAAATTTATATGGCACAAGATAAAAAACCGGATCCCGTTACTGATACATCTAAACCCGGAAGAGAAGAAGAGGTGATCACGAATTCCGACGAGCAGCAAGATGTAAGTAATAGGGAGGATCAGATCACAAATCTTCCCGTTAAGGATGAAGCAATAAATGATGAAGCTGTAAAAAAAGAAACAGAAGGGGAGAGAAGGTTTCAGGAAGGTCTGGCAAATAACAATGATGCTAAAACACCTGAGAAATAAGAAGTTCTGATCCTTACCTCTGCGGCAATTGCCGCATTTTTTTTGCCTTTTATTTTATAGAAGTCTGCGCCCCGGCAAATATGCTTTTCCATACCAGGTTAAAAAATGATTTTGTGATTACCCTTTTAAAAGCCAGATTTCCTCTGCGGGTTTTACCGCCTGACGGGTTGTTATCTTTGATCAACACGTTTGCTACGAAACTCGTCACGCCTTTTTTCTCAATACCTGTACTGTTGGTTTTAAGAAGCTTGATCTTAAGACCCTCGTATAGCATAAGCGCATCTCCTGTGGCATGCAGATCTGTACCCTGCATATTAAAAGTATAGCTGTTTATTCTGCCAGTGTTTACAGATCCCATTCCCAGCGGTTCTATAACAGGGTTTAATTTAGTGCCGTAAAATGCACCTACTTTCCCTGTCATGCTGAAGGCGCCATTTTGAGTGTTCAAAGGCAAATTCCAAGCTGAAGATATATCTGCTATGCCTAAAAACTTTGCATTGACATTTACAGTCATAGCATTATTGTTCCGGATGTAACTCGGTATGTTCGTTACGTTGGAGATCACCATATTCACATTATTGAAGAACACATCTCCCTTTTGCCGTGACAGCGCCCCGCGTTCTACATAATGTATATTGCCATTATTAACCCGTACCGTCTTTAGATATAATTCTGTTTTAAGTTTTTTAAGAAGCTGATGCGGATATTCTCCTACTTTACTCTCTGTAGCCGGTGTAACAGTCCTGTCATTAAAGATCCTGATCGCCGGTTGAAAACTTGCCTGCTCAACAATCATCCTTTTATCATTGATCAAATTTTCTACGTCAGCCCCGGTAAATCTGATATCATTCAATCGCATTTCAAACCTGTCTTTCTGAACCTTTAAAGATCTTACAAAAGCTTCTTCAGAAAGCAAGGGGATTACTGCTGCATATTTCACACTGATAGCAGAAAGCGCTTTATTGAGTATGAATGGCCCCAGGTCAATTTTATACAGCTTATCATCAGTTACAAAAGAAAACCCGTCTGCTGACATATCCCATTTACTGTCACTGATCAACTGCATAATATCAGTTCCGGAATAAACACCGCTGATGCCTGATGCATTGAATTTTACATTTTTGAATACTTGCGGCGCTGCATTTTTATTTGTTTTATCATACAGGCTCACGGTAGTGTTGCCCAACCGTATATTTTGAATAAGCGCCTTATCAAAAAATTCATTGTCTATTTCTATAGCCTCTTTCTTTTCTTTCTTGCTTCGGTAAAAACCCAATATGCCGCCCGCCGTTGTAAGCGAATCTGCTTTTAATTGCCTTTTTTTAATAAACGCATCTGTTGATATCCCTGATACACGGCTGTTAGATAAAGAGATCAGGTCTTTGTTATTCGTAAGATCTGTTTGGGAGAATTTGTTCACTTTTACAAATCTTCCCGGCGCATTGTATTCTATACCTTCAAATCGAAGCAGCCGGCGGCCTTTTTCATTTTTTACATTAGCACTTTGCACGGTTGCCACAACGTCCTTTATAAAATAACTTATCAGGTTATCATAGTTTCTGGTGCTGTCTATTTTCAGATTTTTAAGGGTTGCATTTACTCCGTGCATTGTGGTGTGCGGACTTTTTTTGCCTCGGGCAAACGCAATCGTGCCGTCTGTTATCCGAATTTCTTTCGCCTGTATGCTGTTGAATTTACCCGTAATTTTTTCGTACAACGCCAGAGTATCTTCAGCCGTAAACTTTACTTCCTCCTCCTTACCGGTATTTATCAGGGTGATCACCGGCCGTATAATTTCTATCAGATCTGCTTCTACTTTATTCTTTTGGAGAAAGGAAGGTATATTAGCTCCCGTTATGGCAAGCTCTCCGATGTGAACGTTGATGATTGTGTTTGCAATATCCGAAGTGTCGTCAGTATATAATTTTTCCTGTAAGGAATCGGATTGCAGAACGATATTAAAAAACCTTGCATTTCCTCCTACTTCATCTATGCGGCTGCTGTCGTATTTAATGAAATAGGTGCTGTCCGTGCCTCGTGAAACTGCTTTTTCTATTTCATTTCGCACAACAGCTTTCTTATTAAATTTCCACCAAAGGAAACCGCCGGCTGCTATAGCCAGCACACCTACAATAAAATATTTATACAGGTTCTTCAATATGATATTAATTAAAACGGCAGGCCAATAGCTATATTCAGCACAAGGTTTTCCCTGCGCCATGCACGCGACGTAAAATCTATCTGATCAAAAACCCATCTCTTACCGTCAGGCAGATACGGTTTTCTTAAAGGAATACCAAGGTCTCCGCGTATAAGCAGTACAGTAGCATCAAACCGTACGCCGAAACCCGTTGCAACAGCTATTTCTTTTGGCCAGTCCTTTGTAAATTTTCCCGGCCTTCCGAACAGGATGGTATCTTTTGTCCAAATGTTTCCTGCATCCAGAAAAACCGCACCGTGAAGCTGTGTGGTAAACGGAATACGAATTTCTGTATTGGCGAGTAATTTATAATCGCCGCCGATGATCTGAAAAAAACGCTGGTCCTTACCGGTAGGTTTATATGTGCCCGGGCCAAGTGTACGTGAGCGAAAGCCGCGAAGAGAATTTGACCCGCCAATTGTATA
>JBGTJG010000375.1:0-17611 GCA_041745235.1 Ferruginibacter sp.
TTGGCATGATCCGCATAATTTCTACCTATACATATTATTTTCATGTGTTCTCGTTGTTTTATGTCACATGGATATTGCCGAGTTTACGTTCCAGAGGAAATAAACGGCTCTTCTCATGGAAAAAGCAGGTTTATAATAGCTTTTGGGTTCGATGGCGAAAATAAACAAAAACACATTATTATAACAATATACATTTAGAATATTGTTACAGGGTATAATCGACATTATTAACAAGGCTCATTGTCCTTTCAAGGCCAATGGAAGCATAGCTTTCAATAATTTCAACGGCTTTATCGATCTTAAATTTTATCAGAGGGATCTCCTCTTCCTTCCATTTCCCCAGAACATAGTCAGATTGCATCCCTTTAGGAAAAAGATTACCGATACCAAACCTAAGCTTCGGATAGGCGTCGGTACCTAATGTATTTTGTATATCCTTTAGGCCATTGTGGCCTGCGGCACTGCCTGTTGCCCGTAAACGAAGCTTTTCTACCGGTAATGCCAGATCGTCCACTACGGTAAGTGTATGATCGATGCTGACTTTCTCCATTTCCATCCAATATTTAAATGCCCTTCCGCTTAGATTCATGAATGTAGTTGGACAAATACAGACAAACATCTTTCCTTTCCATTTTACTTCTGCGGTATATGCCAGGCGACTGTCTTTAAAAATACCGCCGTGCTTGATAGCAAAGGCGTTTACCACATCAAAACCTATGTTGTGCCTGGTATTTGCATATTCATTTCCGGGGTTGCCAAGACCTACGATAAGGTATTTCATTTTTGTCTTTTATCTGCGCCTACATTTCATTTAAATACATCTGCAGATCAGCATCCGTTTTTATCAGTACATCTCTCACTTTACTTCCCTGGTTTGGTCCTACAATGCCTGCCGCTTCTAATTGATCCATAAGCCTGCCTGCCCTGTTATAACCTAGTTTCATGCGGCGTTGTAACAATGACGTGCTGCCGCTCTGGCTGCTCACGATCAGTTTTGCCGCATCGTCAAACAATGCATCTTTATTATTAACATCAAAATCTTTTCCTTCATTATCTTTTTCATCATTATATTCCGGCAGCTTAAAAGCTTCCGGATAACCGCGCTGTGCCCCGATAAAATCAACGATCTTATCTACTTCCGGTGTATCTACGAAAGCACATTGCAGGCGCACTACTTCACCGTTGTAACTTATAAGCATATCCCCTTTCCCGATCAGTTGTTCCGCTCCACCCGTATCCAAAATTGTACGGCTGTCTATTTTACTGCTCACTTTAAAAGCTATACGTGCCGGGAAATTTGCTTTAATTGTTCCCGTAATAATATTTACTGAAGGGCGCTGCGTAGCAATGATCAGATGAATACCAATTGCTCTCGCAAGCTGCGCAAGGCGTGCTATCGGCATTTCCACTTCTTTACCGGCAGTCATGATCAGATCTGCAAACTCGTCCACAACAAGTACAATAAACGGCATAAACTCATGGCCCTTCTCAGGATTCAGTTTTCTGGCAACAAATTTTTCGTTGTATTCCCTGATGTTCCGGCAACCCGCTTCTTTTAGCAGATCGTATCGGTTATCCATTTCTATGCAAAGCGCATTAAGTGTATGAACAACTTTCTTTGTATCCGTAATGATCGCTTCCTCTTCACCCGGAAGCTTGGCCAGGAAATGCTTTTCTATTGTTTTGTAAATACTCAACTCCACTTTCTTGGGATCAACCAAAACAAATTTTAATTGTGAAGGGTGCTTCTTATACAAAAGTGAAACAAGGATCGCATTAAGTCCTACTGATTTACCCTGGCCTGTAGCGCCTGCCATAAGCAGGTGAGGCATTGCCGCAAGGTCTACCACAAAATGTGTATTATCGATGCGCTTACCGATAGCAATAGGCAATGCAAAAGGACTTTTGCTGAATTTATCATCATCCAGCAAAGTGCGCATGCTAACCATAGTCTTACGGGTATTGGGCACTTCTATACCGATAGTTCCCTTGCCGGGAATGGGCGCTATGATACGAATGCCAAGCGCAGCAAGGCTTAATGCAATATCATCTTCAAGATTTTTTATTCGGGAAATCCGAACACCGGCTGCCGGAATAATTTCATACAGCGTAACAGTAGGACCCACAGTCGCTGAGATCTTCTGGATCTCGATATCATAATTCCTCAGCGTATTTATGATCTGATTCTTATTATTTTCCAGCTCCTGAGGGTCCTGTACAATTTTTTCGCTGCCATGGTTTTCCAACAGATCTACAAAAGGATATTTATAATCCCGCAGGTCCAGGATGGGATCATAAGGAGTCATTGCTTTTACCTCAGTTGCAGATCTTTTTATCGGTGTCTCCGTTTCTTCGGCTACAGTTTTAACCTCCAGTTCTAATCCCGCAGAAGGGACTGCTATCGCATTTCCCAATGATGCTGCCGAAAGTAAGGCTGACTCACCGCGGGAAAATGATTCTTCAACGACAGGCTGAGTCCGCTGCGGAAGAATAACAGTATTTACAATACGCGGCCCGCGCTTTTCTTCTTCTTCCTTTTCAGATAAAGAAAGTTCGTGATCAAATACAGGAGACTGGTCGGGGATATCAAGCATACCGCCGGCACCGTTCATAGCATTTCCGTTATTAATGATTTCTTCTTCTTCATTCTCATCTTCAACTTCATTTTCATGCACCTCAGATTCATGCGGCGCAGTGACTGCACGTTCTGAAGAAAATAACTTCTTTGACGGAAGTTTAAACACCGGATTAAACCGCCAGATCACATATCCAAGAAATGCAACCGCAATAAAACCTATTGTACCTGTCTTGCCGATTGCAGTATATAAATATTCGCGGCTCATATCTCCTACCGCACCGCCCCAGGCAAATGCATTACCCTGCATAATAACCGCAGCAGTAATACTTATCAGCGGAAGGCCGATGATCAGGTATTTTAAATTTCGGGTAACAGAGAAGATTTTTTTACCGAAGAATAAATTAATGCCGATTATAAAAAAGAAGGTGCACAGCAGGTAAGATGCTACACCGAAGCCTTTATAAATAAGAAAATGTGAAATAAATGCTCCGAAAGTTCCCATCAGATTGGAAACTTTTGTGTCTGTCCCGATCAGGAGCCTGGAACCGTCCTTAAAAACCTTATCCTGATCTTCTTCCCACGTAAAAATGTATGAAGTAAATGCAACGAAAAACAAAATCGCAAGAAGTATACAAATTGTTCCGGCAATCTTATGCGTACGTTCATCTTTAAGCAGTTCTGTAACCTCTACCGTCTCTTCCTTTTCCGGTTTCAGGGCATCCGTTGCTTTCGTATTTTTTTTTATGGTTTTTATTTTTTCCGCCATGGCAATAAAGATAATAAAAAACCATGCTTCACGCCGGGTTAAAACAGTTTAAAACATCTGTGCAAATTTAACCCTGTTTCTTCCTGAAAAATATCCGCAATAATAATAGCCATCCCCCGATTAATAATGTGCCGCCAATCGGTGTAACCGCACCGAGCCAAAACATTCCTGAATTTCCGGCAGACTTGAAATACGTGAGTAGATACAACGTTCCGCTGAAAATAATAATCCCGAAAATGAATGCTTTCCCCGCCCAAATTGTTTCTCTCTGAGTAAATTCTTTGTATAAAATACCGGTTATGATAATTGCAAAAGCATGGTACATTTGGTATCTGACCCCTGTTTCAAAAATTGCAAGTTCATCAGGCAAAAGCCTGCTGCTCAAAGCATGCGCTGCAAATGCACCCAGTATTACTGCTATTGCACTAAAGAAAGCACCCGCCTTTAATAATCCTTTGTGCATAATTTATAAATGGTTAATTACCAAATTGAATCCGTTCCTGTTGAGCTGTTCAGGGGACAAAATGATTTCACTTTTCTCATAAAAAGGCGAACGCTCAGTTAACTTTTTACTGATTAAATTTTGAAGAGAACCCGGTGTTTCACTGTTAATAAGCGGCCGTACTTTTTTATCATTGATAAGGTGATGATAGATATTACCGGGTTCCTGCTTCAGATAAACAGTTGTACCTGTTTTATTCATCCATTCCATATTATCAAAAAAGCAGGGAGTACCGCCACCGCAGGCCACAATGCAATTTTCAAATCGATCCGTATTTCGCAAAATGGCAGCTTCCTTTTCCCGGAAATAACTTTCGCCGTAGGTTGAAAATATTTTTTCAACGCTCATTCTTTCCTCTTCCTCAATGAGTGTATCCAGATCATAAAAATTAAGGCTATTATCTTCAGCCCATAACTTACCGAGGTATGATTTACCGGAACCCATAAAACCCGTTAAGTAAAATCGCATAAGCAAATGTAGAAGAATATTTGCCCGGATTCCTGTTATGCTAAAGGATAACTCCGGTACTTTTACTATGCTGCATTTCTTTTCTGATAAGTTCTTCCGCACAATCAATCCAATCTTTATTTTCATTGAGTGCAGGAATCATAGTGAGGCTTTCGCCGCCGGCTTTGATAAAATCTTCTGCGCCTTCTTTTTCAATTTCTTCCAGAGTTTCCAGGCAGTCACTTACAAATGCCGGGCACACAATGAGTAATTTTTTGATACCCTCTTTTGGAAAATGCTCAAGCTGCACTGTTGTAAAGGGTTTTAACCACGCATCTCTGCCCAATCGGCTTTGGAAAGAAAAACTGAATTTATTTTTTTCTATTTTAAGCTTATCAGTCACAAGGTTTGTCGTAGTAATTACCTGGTGGCGGTAGCAAAATTCATGTGCTGTAGAAGGCATGCTGCAGCAATTCTCAGATTTAAGGCAATGGTTGCCGGTACAATCCGTTTTCTTCACATGTCTTTCCGGGATACCGTGATAGCTGAATAAAATATGATCATATTCCTGCTGAAGAAATGGCTCAATATCGTTGGACAAAGCTGAGATGTATCCGGGGTTATTGTAAAATGGCTTAATCGTTTTTAAAACTGTGGAATATCCACCGGCCTTATGCATTTCTTCTACCTGTACCACCGCAGTCTCATAACTGCTCATAGCATAATGCGGATATAAGGGTAAGAAGACTATCTCTTTTAGCTGCGGATTCTCCTGATGCATCTTTTTGAGAACATCAGAAGTAGCAGGCGTACCGTAACGCATACAATAATATGTCGGCTCTGTAAATCTTTCCTGAACTTTTTGGGTAAGCTTTACCGTATGTGCTACCAACGGTGACCCCTCTTTTGTCCAGATCGTCTTATATTTTGCAGCACTTTTTGGCGCCCGAAAGGGCACGATGATCCCTTTTACCAATATGCTCCTTAGCAAATAAGGCACGTCAATTACCCTTTTGTCCATTAAAAATTCTGACAAATACGGTTTAAGATCCTTTGTCTCGGGGCTGGCAGGAGAGCCTAAATTCATCAATAATATTGCAGTTGTACTCATTTGCAGAAGGAATCAGGTGAAATTATACAGCAAAGGTAAATCCATTGATTGTCAAAACTTTGTCATTTGCGTGGCTTTCATCAAATTAATCCCAAACTAACGGCAAGAACTACGAATTTTGCATTGCCAGAAAGATTTTATGTATAAATCGGAACTACAATTTCCTTTACACCTCATTGAACGTTTTTGTGTAGTAGGAGTTAACTACTTGCAGGCCACTGCAGTAGAACGCAGTTTATTTGCGATTACTCCGGAAAATCATGAAAATCTTTTGGTCAATGCAAAATTGCAGGGATTCAGAAGCATGTTTGCGCTTTCTACCTGCAACCGTACAGAATTATATGGCTATTGTCAATCAGAGGCTGAGTTAACTGAGTGCTTTCTGAAATATACCGATGGTACGAGAGAACTTTTCAGCAAATTCGGTTTTACCCTGAAAGGGAATGATGCATTAGAGTATCTCTTCCGCGTGGCTGCAGGGCTTAACTCACAGATCACCGGTGATTATGAAATAGTAAGCCAACTAAAAAATGCAGTTGAATTATCACGGAAACATGATCTGATCGGTCCCATAATGGATCGTACCATTAATTTTGCATTGCAGGCCTCTAAGAGTGTGAAAACAAACACGAACTTAAGCAACGGCACAGTCTCCGTGTCCTATGCGGTGATAGAATGGCTTGCAAATACAGGAAGATTATATGAAAAATCGGTTCTCCTGTTAGGTGCCGGCAATCTTGGGAAAAATATTGTAAAGAATTTAAAGCATTATCTGAACCTTGGAAAGATAACCGTTATCAACAGAACGGATGCAATTGCGCTCGCAATCTCTAAAGAAGCAAGAACGGAATATAAGCCCTTTGCTGATTTGAACACTGAGGCAGATCGGGCTGACATTATAATTGTATGTACCAATTCATCAGGCTATACTTTATTGCCTTCTTTCTTTATCAATGAAAAAACACGGCAGGTTTTTGATCTTTCCGTACCGGAGAATGTGCACCCGGATATTAAACAAATCGAAGGAATTACCGTTATAGGAGTAGATGAGGTTTCTACGACTCTCCAGGAAACATTTGCAAAAAGAAAAGCAGAGATACCAAAGGCGAATATGATCATAGCAGATTATTTGCATCAGTTCAAATCCTGGCTGGCCATGAACAGGCATGTGCCTGCGATAAACAGCATGAAACTTCAATTACACGCTATAAGTTCCGGGCATTTTTCAAATCTTCTGCCTGACTCCTCTCTCGATCTGAGGATAAACAAAACAGTCGGAACACTCGCTGCCAACCTGCGTGAAAGACATGAAAAAGGTTGCCAGTATATTTGTGCTATAAATGATTTTCTGAATGAGGGAGCCCTCCATGATTAAAAGAATTCGCGTTGGCACACGGCAAAGCCCGTTAGCACTTTGGCAGGCTCAGACAGTAGTTGATCTTCTTGCAGAAAATGGCACAGATGCAGAAATTGTTTTAATAAAAAGTGAGGGAGACCTCAATCTTACAACACCACTTTACGAACTCGGCATACAGGGAATTTTTACAAAGTCCTTAGATATAGCATTGCTTGATGGCCGCATTGATGTCGCGGTCCATTCTTATAAAGATGTTCCCACATCCATGGCTGCCGGTTTGCAGGTAGGAGCAGTATTAAAAAGAGGTAATCCTTATGATGTGCTGGTATGCAGAAATGAAACATCCTGCCCGGGGCTCCATGAACACAATCATCCTTTTATTATAGCCACAAGCAGTATCAGGCGAAAAGCTCAATGGTTATACAAATTCAGAAATTCACGAATTGAAAACATAAGGGGGAATGTGAACAGCAGGATTCAAAAATTGCAGCAGTCCGAATGGCACGGCGCTATTTTCGCAGCTGCAGGCTTAGAAAGATTGTGCCTTACTGAACAGGAAACAGGGCCTCAGGTAAAATTGGATTTCATGCTTCCTGCACCCGCTCAGGGTGCCGTGGTATTGGTATGCAGAGCTGATGATAAAGAAGTAATTAAGGCCTGTGCTTATCTTAATCATGAACATACTGCCATATGCACAGGAATTGAAAGAAATTTCCTCCGCAGTTTACATGGGGGTTGCTCTACTCCCATCAGCGCTTTCGCAACTGTAAATGAAGATGAAATTAATTTCGTCGGAAATATTACTGCTGCGGACGGAAGCAAAAGTATTTCTGTAGAAATGGAATCTCCGGTATATGAACATGCTGAGATGGCTGTAAAAGCTGCAGCGGAAATCACTGCTAAAGGAGGGTTGACTTTATTAAATAAGTGACAAATAGAATTACAATATTATCAACTAAAATATTAAATCCTGTGGTATCAGGCACAGGTGAGAAATATGGGGTACATTTTCTCAATTTCAATTTTATAGAGACGGAGATTTATGTCAATCGGAGCTTATCCGAATCCATCAGGAAAGCAAAACGGTATTTGGTGTTTACGAGTGCTAAAGCTGTAGAAGGATACCTGAAAAACTATGATCAGACTGCAATGTACTCTGTTCAAAAAAATATCTTTTGTCTGGGGGGGGAGACACTTAAAGCTGCGGAAATGATCTGTAATGCTTCAGTAAAAGCTACGGCAAAAGATGCTGCATCTTTAGCGGATGAGATCATTAAATGTAATATTACAGATGCAGTAAGCTTTATCTGCGGTAAAAGCCGGCGGGAAGAACTCCCGGAAATGCTGAAAAAAAATAATATCTCCGTTGAGGAGATAGAGATTTACCAAACCTGTGCAGCCGGAAAAAATATAAAAGAAAATTATGCAGCGGTCATGTTCTTTAGCCCCAGCGGAGCAGAATCTTTTTTTCAATCAAATATTCTTAAAACGGACATTACTTGTTTTTGCATAGGAGAAACCACCGCTTCATCAGTAAATTTGCACACTTATAATCAGATAATTGTTGCAGAAGAGCCTACTCAGCAAAGTATGCTGAACAGCATTATCACACATTACAGTCTTCAGGAAAAAATTATTAAATGATTGATACAGAAAATATCTCTGAGATTACAAAAGGAAGTTCATTAAAAAACGATCTGCTGCTTAAAGCGCTCAGGGGGGAAAGGGTACCAAGACCGCCGGTTTGGATGATGCGTCAGGCCGGAAGATATCTGCCCGAGTACATGGTATTAAAAAGAAAATATGATTTTTTTACCCGCGTGCAAACACCTGAACTGGCGGCAGAAATTACTTTGCAGCCCATTGACATTATCGGCCCTGATGCGGCAATAATTTTCAGTGATATTTTAGTTGTACCGCAGGCAATGGGTATGCTCGTGGAAATGAATGAAGGCCAGGGTCCTCTCCTGCCAAACACATTAAAGACATTACAGGATGTAGAAAAATTACAGGTTACCGATGCGCACCAAAATCTTCGGTATGTGTATGATGCGCTGTCGCTTACAAAGAAACAATTGGATAATCGTGTGCCGCTGATCGGTTTTGCCGGCGCGCCCTGGACCCTGCTCTGTTATATGGTGGAGGGCAAAGGGAGTAAAACATTTGATAAAGCAAAAGCGTTTTGTTATACCCAACCTGAGGTTGCGCACAAATTATTACAAAGTATTACCACTGTTACTATTGCCTATTTAAAGGAGCAGGTGAAAGCCGGCGCTGATTGTGTTCAGATATTTGACAGCTGGGGCGGCCTATGGGATAAAGAAGGTTTTGCTGTTTTCTCATTGCCATATATTCATCAGATCGTACAGGCCGTTAAAGATATATGCCCCGTGATTGTCTATGCAAAAGGTGCATGGCACAGCCTGCCGGAGATGCAACAGACAGGCGCTTCTGCATTAGGATTGGACTGGTGCAATACGCCGCAGATCGGCAGAACTTTGACTTCTGACAGCATTACACTTCAGGGTAATTATGATCCGATAAAATTGTTACAGCCAATTTCTGTTATCAAACAGGATGTAAAGAAGATGATCGATGCTTTTGGCGCACAAAAATATATCGCTAATCTGGGGCATGGGATTGTGCCTAACATTCCGGTAGACCATGCTAAAGCATTTGTAGATGCGGTAAAAGAATACACCATTCAATAATCCACCTTACCCAAAATAATGTTGGAAAAGGGAATAAATATAAAATCGGCTTTCGTTAAATTCATTCACAACCTCCAGAATGAATTCTGCCATGCTGTGGAACTAACGGACGGAAAAGCTGTATTCAAAGAAGATAAGTGGGAACGGCCGGGAGGTGGTGGCGGAAAAACACGGGTTATACAAAACGGAAATGTTTTTGAGAAAGGCGGCGTAAACACCAGTGCTGTAGAAGGTATAGTTACAGATGCAATGAAGAAGCAGTTAAACATTAACGGCGAATATTTTTTTGCATGCGGTTTATCAACAGTCCTTCATCCTTTCAACCCTTTTGTACCAACGGTTCATGCAAACTTCCGGTACTTTGAGCTATATGATGATAATAAAAAAATTCTTGATTCATGGTTTGGGGGAGGTACGGACCTTACGCCGTATTATTTATCTGAAAAAGATGCAAGACATTTTCACGGCGTGTTAAAATCAACCTGTGATGAGTTTGATATAGCCTTTTATCCGAAATACAAAAAAACCTGCGATGAATATTTTGTTAATACACATCGGAATAACGAAGCACGGGGATTGGGCGGAATTTTCTTTGATTACCTTCGCCCCGATGAAAATAGGTCTGCTGAATTTTGGTTGAAATTTGTAACAGCATGCGGAAACTCAATGGCAGGTGCTTATTTACCGATTGCGGAAAACAGAAAAAACACTCCTTTCAGTGAGCGGCAAAAGTATTGGCAGGAGATCCGCCGCGGCAGGTATGTAGAATTCAATTTGCTGCACGACAGGGGAACGCTCTTCGGATTAAAAACAAACGGTCGTACAGAGAGCATATTAATGAGCCTGCCACCTACGGTAAAGTTTGATTATGATTTTCAACCGGAGAAAGGAAGTGAGGAAGAAAAACTCACAGCAGTTTTATTACAACCAAAAGAATGGATTTGAAGAAATAATTACTCAACATTTTACAATAACATGCATCTCCAGAGAAGAAACAGGATATTAAGGCATTCCCCCGCAATCAGGCATATGGTTGCAGAAACCATTATTTCTCCCAAAGATTTTATTGTCCCTTTATTTATCGTAGAAGGAAAAAATATAAAAGAAGAAATTTCTTCTATGCCGGGTTATTACAGGCTCAGCTTAGAGAACACAGTAGAGGAAGTAAAACAACTTTGGGCTTTGGGCCTTAAATCGGTTTTACTTTTTATAAAATGCAAGGACGAATTAAAAGACAATACGGGTAAAGAAGCGCTCAACAAAAACGGCCTTATGCAAAGAAGCATTCGGGCAATAAAGGATGCTGTCCCGGAAATGTGCATAATGACGGATGTTGCTTTGGATCCTTTTTCTACGTATGGTCATGACGGCATTGTAAAGGATAATAAAATAGTGAATGACCCTACAGTAGAAGTTTTGGCAAAAATGAGTGTAAGCCACGCCGCCGCAGGTGCCGACTTTGTAGCACCAAGCGATATGATGGACGGACGCATAGGTGCCATCAGGCAGGCATTGGAAGAAAATAATTTTAATGATACCGGCATTTTAAGTTACAGTGCTAAATATGCATCATGCTTCTACGGTCCTTTCAGAGATGCACTGGACAGCGCCCCGGGTTTTGGGGATAAGAAAACTTACCAGATGGATTTTTCCAATCGCCGCGAAGCCATTAAAGAAACATTAATGGATATTGAGGAAGGTGCTGATATAGTTATGGTAAAGCCGGCTTTAAGTTATCTGGATATTATTCGGGAAGTAAAAAATGAATCAGATGTACCTGTTGCTGCTTACCAGGTAAGCGGTGAATATGCCATGATAAAAGCTGCGGCAGAAAAGGGGTGGCTCGATGAAAGCAAGGCGGTATTTGAGACGATCACTTCCATAAAAAGAGCCGGCGCAGATCTTATTGCCAGTTATTTTGCAAGAGACATTGTTAAATTATTGAACGATTAGGATGTACGAAAACAGCAGGAAACAATTTGAAAGAGCTAAACTCTCTATACCGGGCGGCGTAAATTCTCCGGTGCGTGCATTTAAAAGCGTAGGCGGCACACCCATATTTATTAAAAGCGCAGAAGGCGCATATTTATTTGACGAGGACGGAAATAAATATATAGACTACATCAACAGCTGGGGCCCCATGATCATGGGGCATGCGTATCAACCGGTAACAGATGCGGTGCATGAGCAAATGAAAGGATCTTTCAGTTTCGGCACTCCCACATCTCTGGAAACAGAGATGGCAGAGTTGATCAAAGAAATGGTGCCCAACATTGACCTGATCCGTATGGTAAACAGCGGCACAGAAGCCTGTATGAGTGCGCTGCGTGTTGCACGAGGTTACACAGGGAACAATAAATTTATCAAATTTGACGGTTGCTATCACGGCCATGCAGATGCTTTTTTAGTGAATGCCGGCAGCGGCGTGGCTACATTGGAGATTCAGCATGTACCCGGCGTAACTTCCGCAGTTGCACAGGATACGCTTACGGCGGCTTACAACAACATAGAAGAAGTTCAGGAACTGATAGCAGCAAATAAAAATGAAATAGCTGCAATAATTATTGAACCGGTCGGCGGCAACATGGGGTGCATACCGCCTGCTCCCGGTTTCCTGCAAGAACTGCGTAAGGTCTGTGATTCAGAAAATATTGTATTGATCTTTGATGAGGTTATGACCGGCTTCAGATTGGCTGCCGGTGGTGCCCAGGAACTTTACGGTGTGCAGGCAGACCTGGTAACATTCGGAAAAATAATTGGCGGAGGCTTACCCGTAGGTGCATACGGTGGCCGCAGGGAGATTATGGAATGTGTGGCTCCTGCCGGAAAGGTATATCAGGCAGGTACGTTAAGTGGTAATCCATTAGCTATGCGTGCTGGATATACGCTGCTTAACATCTTAAACGATGGTCCCGATATTTATAAGGAATTGGAAAGAACAGCTTCATCTCTTCAATCCCGTTTGCAGCAGGCATTTTCATCGGCAAAATTTCCGGTGACGATCAATCGGGTAGGTTCCATGATGAGTATTCATTTTACAAATAATCAGGTCAATGATTATGAATCGGCCAAGTCAACTGATACAGAAATGTTCAATAAATATTTTCACCATTGCCTGCAAAACGGCATTTATCTCCCCCCTTCCGCATTTGAATCATGGTTCATAAGCACTGCCATTACACAAAAGGAAATTGATAAAACGGTAGAAGTAACAAAGGCTTTTGCAAATCTTTGCTGATATGGAATTCCAATACATCAAAGCAATTCACATCATTTTTGTAATAACCTGGTTTGCGGGATTATTTTACCTGCCAAGGCTGATGGTATATGCCGCGGAGGCAAATTTGCTGGAGGATATAAATGCAAAACAAATTCTCCTGCAGCAGTATCAGATCATGAAGAAAAGGTTGCTGTATGCCATCACCATTCCATCTTCTATTATCACGTTTTTACTCGGGGCAAGAATGCTGATGTTGTATCCGATGACCGATTGGCTATGGATCAAACTGATCTTTGTATTTCTTTTATATCTGTATCAATTCAGCTTGCAGTATATTATTAAGCAGCAGCAATCCGGAATATTCAAATATACATCTCAGCAGCTGAGGCTATGGAATGAAGTTCCGACAGTGATTCTTTTTGCTGTAGTGTTTTTAGTGGTATTGAAAAACACGGTAGATTTTTGGTGGGGATTAGGAGGCCTCTTGCTTTTGATATTATTGCTAACAGTAAGTATCAGAATTTATAAAACCCTTCGGAAGAAATAGTTTAACCGCTGGTTGTAATGTATATTATGACTATTTATCCAGATAAAACATAAACGTATCCCCTCTCAGCCCGATACGCATCGCTTCCAGTGCAATCATCTCAGAAGGAGCAATATTACCCAGATTCACATTGCAGCCGATGAGTTCCAGGAAATACAATTGCTGTGCTTTTTGCGGTGCTTCCCACAAGATCTTTTCTGCAGGTATCTGCGTAAGAATTTCCTGAACAAGGCCTTCCCTTACTTCACCTGTTCCTCTGTAAATACCTACGTTACCTGCTTCCCTGGCTTCCGCTATCACATAGCTTGCTCCTGCGCTCAATTCCGCATTCATCAATTCTATCCATTTATAGGGCGGTATAATGTGCGCCGCATCCTTACTTCCTACCTCGCTGAGAACGGTAAAATCTTTTATCAGCTTTTCAATGTAGCCGCATTTTTCCGCATGGGGAATCGTAATAGAGCCGTCACTCACTTCTATATAATTTATCCCGAAATCTTTGCACATGGCCACGTAATCATCAAACTGATTGCGAATAAGAAAAGCTTCAAACAACGTACCGCCGAAATAAATATCCATATTATGAGAGCGATATACTTCCAGCTTATCCCGCAAATTTGGTGTTACGAATGCAGTACCAAAGCCAAGCTTTACAATATCTACATGGGGTGCTGCAGCACTCATAAAGTTTTTGGCCTCTTGCGTACTGAGACCTTTATCCATAACCATTGTAAGGCCGTTAGTCCGTGGCTGTGCCGTACGTTCCGGCATCTGAGAGAGATTAAAATTCATCCGTTAGTTTTTTGCGTAGTTGAGATACGCAAAGATATTCAAAGAAAAATAAAACAGGATTATGTCAGCGTTGGCTTTTTTTCTTATGTCTTGCTATGATCTCCACAACCTGTCGGTTTGATAACACAGAAGGGTTCAATTCAATGAATTTTTTTATAAGGCGGGGATTTACGTTCATTGCCTCTTCCAGTACCAGTACTGCTTCTTTGCTTTTACCGTGAGCAAAGAGGAACATACTTTCGTAAAAAAGAAAAATAGGCTTGCCATCTGTCTGATCAAACGCAAAACGGGAATATTCAATTCCTTCAGCATGGAATTCTGAGTGAAAAAGGCATTTTAAGAGTTCCGTCCAACCGCTGATATTTTTTGGCCACATCTTTACCACATTACCGAAACATGCAAGCGCTTCATTAGGATTATTTACCTGCATATAACACTGCCCCAGAGCCAGGTTGTAATCGGGCTGCCCCGATGAGCTTCTTGTTTGTGTACGTATCGCTGTATTGAGGCATTTGATGGCACTGTTCCAGGAACTCTCATTCATGTAAGTACAGGCGATCTTGTAATGCATGCGGCTGTCATCTGCATTCATGTGGCTTGCCTTCTTATAGTAAAATCTTGCCTGTGCATAATTAGCGAGCCTGTCATAGCAATGCCCGATCGCTTCATAAATCACAGCTTCAGGGATAGATAATTCCAATACTTTCTCCAGGCATTCAATTGCATCCCGGTATCTCCGTATCCGCAGGTAGGCATCTGCCATATTGCGATAAGCATTGTCAAATTTCTCATTGATCGCAATGGCATAGCTGTAAGCATCAAGTGCCTTCTCATGTAACTTTACACCCTGGTAAGCTGCGCCCAGGTTAAACCATGCCAGTTCATTAAAAGGAAGCTCTTCCAGCAGATCTTTATGAAGATTAATACTCTCCTCATTACGTCCGGTAAAATCAGTCCAGAAACACATTTTATACAACGCCTCTTCATTTGCCGGATCCTGCTTCAGTATTAATACCAGGCAGTCGAAAACCTTATCAAAATTTTCATAATCATCATAAACATCGCAGAGTTCAAAAAGAAGATCTACTTTTTCATCTCCTTCAAAATTATCAATGGCAATTTCTAAGACCTCTGCTGCCTTTGCCTGCATATCCAAAGCGAGGTATGCATCAGTTTTTAATATGTACAGATCGGTATCAGTACAATCCAGATTTTCAGCCTTGTGCAGCAGCTCCAGCGCTTCACGGTATTTTTTTGTAACGATCAGCAAATTTGCCTTAAGTAACAGCAGGGAGCCGTCATGCGGGTATTGATTGATGGCATAATCGCATACCAGCAACGCATCTTCAAACTTCTCTTTTTCATCGAAATACTCGATTAACCGCTCAAATCCTTCCTGCTCAATGTAGGAATTAGACCTCCCCGCACGCAGATTTTCGTATTGAACCAACAATTCTTTTAATTCCTCTTTATCCTGTCTGTATCTTTCGTTTCTCATATTTGTAGGTTTCTAACTGTAATTTAAACACAAATCGAGTATATATACCTAATATATACATAAATTATGACCTAAAACAAACAAAATATTTATAACATTTTCCTTTGTATTTGTGATTAATTATTATATTTGTTTTAACAAACGATCGTGATGAAGAGAATTGCCCGTATATCTATCCTGTTTTTAGCTGCCATAGGGATGGTGTACGCCTCTTATGCAGACAGGGGTATCGGCAGAAAAAAGGCCAGAGTGATATTAAATATTAAGGCACCTTCATCCTTCAGTTCTTCATTAAATTTCAATCTGAGAAACGGTATGAAATATACCGGGTCTTTATTAAGCAGCGGTAACACAATCAGTGGTACGAATACCCTTGTTACTTATCAGAAAGGCAGCAGCGTTTACATCATCCCCTACAAACAAAAGATCCTTGTTGCAGATGTAAAGCAGGGCTTCGCCGGTACTAAACTTATCATCCGGGTTCCTTAATTCTATTCTCCTTTTTTCAACTGTTGGTTTTCTTCAAAGGTCATTATTCTGAATCCGCCCTTTGGCGCTTCGAATTTAGCATCCGGAATTGCTTCTGCGGTAAACTCAATCAATGTGTAACGGAATATCAGGTTACCCGATTGTAGTTCAAATTGTACAGGTAAGCCATGCAATTGCGGGAAGGCGTTATTATAAGATTTATTTGCAATCTCTGTAGCGGGATCATAATACACAGTGTACAGTTTGCCGTCAGGGCTTTGCGCTGTCGCTTTGCTGCTTTTGTATCCCCCTATATTTACAGGTGTATTATCAGTCTTAAAAGCAAGGGTGTTGTTTACCGCATTTTTCTGAGCCCAATTCTCTGCAGTTGCTGTTATCATGAGCTTTTGTCCGCTGTATTCTTTAAGAATAATACCCTTTCTGTTTTTACTGTCGTAAATAAGCGTTTCTGTACCCGGCGTACTCACCATTTCTGTCCGGCTCCTATCTTTCGTAAAATAAACAGAAAGTGTGGCACCGGTCAGTGGTCCCGCAGGTTGCTTTTCCCCGTTAATGCCTTCTATGGATATTCTGTATACAAGTTTTCCTTCGCTGAGGATCTTTTGAGCAGAAGCATCATTTATAAAAAGGAAAAGTGCGAGAAAGCAAAATGGTATATATAATTTCATGTAAACAGTTTCATATAAAGTTATAAAATTGTATGCCGGTAACTAACAATATGCAGTTAAAAAAAAGCTGCACACTTTGCAGGTACAGCTTATAAGGAGTTAACTTCTGCGGGTCTTATTCGGACTGCCTGTATTATTAGATTTGTTTTTCATTTCCTGCAGTTTCTTCTGGCTTTCCTGCATGGCTTCTACCCGCTCTGCAAGCTTTGATTTTTTAACCGGTTTCTTTCGGTTCTCATTCATCTGCAGCAATATTTTATCATGGTTTATCACATACTTCTGAATGATGATCTGCAGGATAAGTGTAATAGCATTAGATACCGTATAATACCAGGTAAGAGCGGCAGGCAAGTTATTGAAAACGCCAAGCAGCAGCACAGGGAAAATATAAGGCATATACTTCATGAGCGGATTGCTGTTATCCTGCATATTGCTCATGCTGTAAATAGAAATAAGCATACTTGTTACAGTAGCCGTAATGGTAAACAAGCTTACATGATCACCGTAAAACGGGATGTTAAAAGGCAGGTTAGCAATTGAATCATATGAAGCAAGATCGGTAGCCCACAGAAAACTTTTTCCCCTAAGATCTATATTACCCTGAAAGAAATAATACAGGGACATAAATATGGGGATCTGCAGCAGCGCAGGGAGGCAACCGCCGAGCGGGCTCACTCCTGCTGTGCGCCACAGTTTCATTTGCTCCATGCTGAAACCTTGCTGATCAAGTTTGCCTTCTTTGTCAGTAAATTTAGCTTTGAGCGCATCTACTTCGGGCTTAAGCACCTTCATCTTAGCACCGCTTAAATAACTTTTGTAAAGAATAGGCGATGTGATGAGGCGTATTAATAACGTAAGCAACAGAATTACCATTCCCATAGAGGCGATGTGCTTCTGCAGGAAATCGAAAACCGGTAAAAGAAAA
>JBGTJG010000376.1:0-8188 GCA_041745235.1 Ferruginibacter sp.
ATCCTTTAAATCCCGCAACCTTAAATTTATTTATCATTGCGGCATCAGTGATCCCACTCTCCGCAATTTTGATCTTATCTGCCGGTATCAATATGCTCATTTCCAAAGAGGCATTGATATCTACTTTAAAATCTTTCAAATTTCTGTTATTTATTCCTACTAAAACCGTTTCATCACAAATATGTTCAGATTCAACGGGATCATGAAGTTCCAATAAAACCTCTAAACCCAGTGATACTGCATATTTAGCCAGCGTACGTACTTCTTTCACTGTTAAACATGCTGCTATCAATAATATTGCATCAGCACCCATTGCCTTAGCCTCTGTAATCTGGTATGTGTCAATAATAAAATCTTTTCTTAAGATCGGAATCTGATTTCTCCTTCCTGCTTTAAGATCGTTTTCCGTGCCGCCAAAAAATTCTTCATCTGTAAGAATTGACAGACCTGCCGCTCCTGCATTTGTATAACCTGCAGTGACATTCTCCGCATCAGCAAATTCATTTATGTATCCTTTTGACGGAGATCTCCTTTTGAATTCTGCTATAATCCCGGAAGAGCCGGCTGCATTTAAACTTGCAACCAACGACAAACATTTACGCTCAAAATATTCACTATCCCGCAGAATACTCGCCGTGGCACTCAACTTTCGTTGCGACACCTCCACTCTTTTATGCTCAATTATTTTATCCAGGATATTCATCAACCGATTAATTTTTTCAATGAACTGTATGCTTTTCCGCTTTCCAAACTTTCAACAGCAAGTTGCATACAGGTTTCATAAGTATCATATTTCTCTATAGTATGTAATGCCATTGCAGCATTGGCCAGCACTACTGCGTTCTGAGCCCAACTACCGTCACCTTTTAATATTTTTATAAAAATATTCGCTGATGCTTCTGTGGAATAGCCACCGGAAATATCAACAAGGTCAACCAGTCTCTTACCTAAAAAATACGGGGTATAAATTTTTTCGCCTTTTCTGGTTATAACCTTTGTATCTGCAGTAAGGCTAATTTCATCATAGCCATCAAGGCTGTTCACAATAGAAAATTTGGTGTCGTCCTGTTGCAAAAGATAATTGTAAAGCCTTGCTGTTTCTGCATTATAGACCCCTAGCATGCGAACAGCGGGATTGGCGGGATTAACCAGCGGCCCCATGATATTAAACAATGTGCGAACGCCTAATTGCTTACGAATATGGCTCACTGCCTTTAATGCGGGGTGAAATACGGGTGCATGCAAAAAAGTGATATTCGCTTCATTTAATTCTTTACGCAGCATATCATTATCGCTCTTAAAAGTATAGCCAAGTTGCTCCATCACATTTGAAGATCCCGTAACAGATGTGGATGCATAATTGCCATGCTTAGCAACTTTATTACCTGTGCCTGCTACAATAAAACTACTTATAGTGGAGATGTTGAACGTATTTTTTCCATCACCCCCGGTTCCTACAATATCAATAACCTCTTCTTCAAAATGAACCGGCAAAGCCATTTCCATCAAGGCATTTCTAAAACCCTGCAACTCTTCAATGGTGATGCTGCGCAGCAAATACACTGTTATAAAAGCAGTTATTTCTGCATTGTTGTAAGTGCCTCTCCCGATATTTATCATTACATCCTTTGCCTGTTGTGAGGAAAGGCTTTTGTACTCGAGAAGAAGGTTTAATATTTTTTTCATTTTTGTTTAAACAGTATTTAAGAATCATCAATTTAAGTGTCAGCCTGAGCCTGTTGAAGGCGATGCACTTTTAAAACGTAACCCGGGTTCGACAAGCTCACCCTGACATTCCGAGTTTTATACCTTAGCTCTTCAACCAGTTCCTTAATATTTTATCTCCGGAAGGTGTAAGAATGCTTTCCGGGTGAAATTGCACCGATTGCAGATCCAATGTTTTATGCTGCATGGCCATGATGTAATCGTTTTCATCAAGTGCTGTTATTTCTAACTCATCAGGTAATGTTTTTTTATCTACGATCCAACTGTGGTAACGCCCGGCCTCAAATTCATTTTCCATTCCTGCAAACAGAGGAGAATGGTTTTCCGTTTGTTTAATGGGAGTAGCAACACCATGATAAACCGTATCCAAGTTGATCAGTTTCCCGCCGAAAGCTTCTCCTATAGCCTGATGGCCGAGACATACACCTAAAATAGATTTTGAAGAAGCATATTCCTTTATCAGAGGTAATAGTAAACCCGCTTCCACCGGAATTCCGGGTCCGGGAGACAAAATGATCTTGTCGTATTTTTTTACTTCTTCCAGGAGAATTGCATCATTCCGGAACACATCCGGTTTTACATCTGTAATGCTTTCCACAAGATGCACAAGATTGTAAGTGAACGAATCGTAATTATCAAAAACCAGAATTTTCATTTTCTATGCATTAAGATTTTGAGCCAGCAATATTGCTTTTTTTAATGCGCCAAGTTTATGGTTCACTTCTTCCAATTCATTTTGCGGCACACTCGCCGCTACTACACCCGCTCCGGCACGATACGTCAGTGTGTTATTCTTACAAAGGAATGTCCGTATCATTATCGCATGGTTACAGCTTTTATCAAAACCAATGTAACCGATCGTGCCGCCATAAAAGCTTCTTGTATTTTTTTCAATTTCATCTATAAGCTGCATGGCTTTGTACTTAGGCGCCCCGCTCAGCGTACCCGCCGGGAAAACAGAAGCCATAATTTTAAAGGGATTTGTTTCCGCAGCAATGCTCCCCTGCACTTCACTCACCATATGTATTACGTGAGAATAATAATGTACTTTTTTAAACTCCGTAACCTCTACATCATTGCAAACACGGCTAAGATCATTCCGAGCCAGATCTACAAGCATAATGTGCTCTGCGTTTTCTTTTTCGTCGTTCTCTAATTTTATGGCAAGCTTTTTATCTGCCTCATCATCCCCTGTGCGTCTGAATGTTCCTGCGATCGGATGAACGATTGCTTTCCCGTTTTCTATGACCACCTGGCTTTCCGGCGATGAACCCATCAGCTTATAATCGCCGTAATCAAAATAAAAAAGATAAGGCCCCGGGTTAATGCTGCGCAAGGAACGGTACACATTAAATTCATCTCCCTTGTACCCCTGCTGAAAACTGCGACTGAGTACTATCTGAAAAACATCGCCGCGTTTGCATGATTCAATGCCTTTCTGCACCATCCCACGGTATTCTTCATCTTCCAAATCAGCAGATTCACTACCATGGGTTGTAAAAGGAAATGCCGGGACATCTTTACTTTTTAAAATGCTTTCTACATCCTCAAATGCGCTTTCAATACCGCTTGTATGATTCTCGCATAAGAATATTTCATCCTTAAAGTGGTCGATTATGATCACATATTGATACATCCTGTATCGCATCAAGGGAATCAAATCCGGTTGATTTTGTTTGTCTGAAGCAAAATCTATTTTTTCAAAGAACTGAACAGCATCATAAGTGGTATATCCAAAAAGCCCTTGTGCAATCAATGCAATTTTATCTTTCGGTTTTTCAGCTTCAAAACTTTCTATAAACCCTTCAAGAATATTTGTAAGATGGTCTTCTCTTCGGATAGTTAGCTGTTCGGGTTTTTGCCCGGGATATTTATACTCTGCATTTTTAAAATCTGTGATCTCGATACCGCCGATCGCATTTATCGCAATAACTGAACGGCTGTTTTCGCCGGCATGTGAGTCTGTACTCTCAAGAAGAATGGTATCCCGAAACTTATCCCGCATGCGCAGGTAAATACCTACAGGTGTATAGAGGTCCGCAGGTATTCTTTTACATGTTGTTTGAATAATGATCTTGCTCATCAGTGCTATTAAAAAGCCCCGGCGATGTGCCGGGGCCTGTTATATAAAATATAATTAGGGCTATGACACAATCGATTGCTGATCGTACCACCACCATCCTTTATTATTTATAATGCTGTTCATTGAGTTGCAAATATCAGCGGAAAGTTTATAGAAAACAACAGATTAGTCAATTATTCCCAAAAATGATATAAAACTGACATGATTACTACCTTGGAATACGCTCTTTAGGAACCATTTAACGCTGTAATTCCGCCATTCGGGGCATATTTGTAAAACTAAAAAACACCTTTTGAAAATATTTATCTCTGCGCTTCTTTTATGTACTGCTTTTTCTGCGACAGCACAAAAGATTGAAAAGATCTACGTTAATCTTTACACGGACAGTCTCAAAAAAGGAACACATAATTATATCAGTGTTGATGGGTTATTAAGCAACGGAAAATATATGCCATTGGACAGCACTAAAATTAAATTTCGTTCTGATAATGGGTTCTTTGATGGCAATTCATTGGTTGTTCCTGCCGATTCAAAGGCGGAAAAATACAAAATCAGAGTGGCGTTGCGGGAGGATAGCACAAAGTTTGAAGAGTTTGAATTGTATGTAAAAAAGGTTGAGGATCCGCCGCTTAAAAGTGAGGAGGAGATCATGGCTGAATTGAAAGCTAACAGGAAGAAGAAAAATAAAATGAAGGATAAGAGTGAGGAAGGTAATAGGCTAAGGGAAAAAGAGAAGCTAAAAGCTCAAGAAGAAAAAAAGTAAAAAAAGAGGATCCTGTTTTGAATCCTCTTTTTTGATATTTGCTTTAAGTCGATTTTTAAAAATTTAGGCAAACTTTTTTGCATCTTCCAAAAATTTGGCAAGTCCAATATCTGTCAGAGGATGTTTCAATAAACCTAAAATGGAATCTAGGGGACATGTACAAACATCTGCGCCGGCTTCTGCACATTTTATGATATGCAATGCATTACGGATGGAAGCCGCAAGAATTTCTGTTTTATATCCCTGTATATCAAATATGCGACGCATCTGGTAAATAAGCTCTACGCCATCCCAACCGCTATCATCTATCCTGCCTAAAAACGGGGAAACATATGATGCACCTGCTTTTGCAGCAAGTATTGCCTGGCCCGCGGAAAATATAAGGGTACAATTTGTACGGATGCCATTATCTGTAAACCATTTGATGGCCTTAATACCGTCCTTAACCATTGGAACCTTTACCACAATATTTTTATGCAATGCAGCAAGTTTTTTTCCTTCTGCAACAATACCATCAAAATCTGTAGAGATCACTTCTGCGCTGATGTCACCATCTACCATTTCACATATATCAACATAATGCTTCATTACCGCTTCACTTCCTTTGATGCCTTCTTTAGCCATAAGGGAAGGATTGGTTGTAACGCCGTCAAGGATACCGAGATCATTGGCTTCTTTTATTTGTTCAAGATTTGCTGTGTCTATAAAAAATTTCATGGAGGAGTTTTAAATGTCTGACAAAGATAAATACTTACTCTATGAAAGAAGAAAATAGGGATAATAGTTCTCTAAATCGGCACTTAGGAGCATAAAAATAGGCAAGTTACTTACATCGCACCGCTCAACCATCTACCCTTGCTACCTTCCGGCCCTGGGGGAGTTCAACAGGAGCTGGCCGTATAAGACTTGCCTGGTGCAAAGATAAGGAGAAATAGATTTGAGATGTAAGATTTTAGATTGGAATTTCGAAATTTCAATTCAAATCACCACTGCTTTAATTGGTTTTTGAAAAAGGAATATTCGGGAGTTTTAATAATCTGATCATCATTGACTTCGTACCACGGAGATAATTTATCATTCATAGGATTTACTAAAATATGAATGTCCTGAGCGGGCATGTAGCTCTGCGCCAATAAATACATTTTCTTTCCTGCATCATTTTCTGCAACGTCAACAACAATTACACCATGCCCGGGGAAACCACCTTTTATTAATACATCGCCGGGAATGATTGTTGAAAAATCTTCTTTGGTTTTTAGTTGTTTTGATAACGAAGCTGAACCGCACATACCAAAGACTTTTTCTAAATATGCGAGCAGGTTTTCTATGTTATATGGCTGAGTAAACTGATAAGCCGTGCCGGCATTATCGGTGAATAGTATTTCATCAAACCTCTGCCTCTTAAACAAATATTCTGCACGCAATCGCATAATGGCATCTGCACATTGCTGCAGATCTTTTTTACCTACTGAAATATCCAAAACTGCAAACTGGGCTGATTGGTTAGCCTTGAATGTGCCGTCGAATTTATAAACTGCTTTATCTTTTTTCAGTGCAATGCTTCTTAGCCAATACCCAAATGATGCACTATCCTGTTTATTTCGTTCAAAATCGGATGGCGGAGGAATACTTTTTATAGTGGCGTAAGTATTTTCATTCGACAGTTTTGACTCCTGAGGAATTATTTCAGGGCGATCAGTAGGGCTTTGACTTTTGCAGGAAATGCAACCGCTGATCAGAAGAATTACTAAAGATTTGAAAAGCATAGTAAGGGTTTGATCACCTTAAGATGCGGGAAATATATATTTCCATAAAGAGGAATATTTCATGATCTACGCTTCGATAAAAGCAGATCATTGCTCCGCACTTGAAGTGTGCGACGCCACTGAAGATGATCAGGGAAATAATGCCGGGACAACAAAATCTTTACTCCGTAATTTCTTCGAGCGCACCCTGTAATTCATTGTAACTGTGCTTATCCCCTGCTGTTTTTGCTTCTGCCATACCTTTATTGTACGTGATTATGGCGAATTCATAATCCCCGGCTCGCTCAAGCAATTTGCCGAGATGATAGTAAGAGCCGACGTAGCCTGGCTCGCGTTGCAGAATCTTTTCAAAGAGGATGCGGGCATCATTATCATCGCCGCGTTTTATTAATTCTAAGGCAAGAGCATGCTGTAAAAAGCTATCATCGGGTGTTGCTTTCAGAAATGCTTGTAATTGTTCGATCCGCTCCATTCAATATTTTTTTTGAGGGCATTATGCTATACATTTGCATCTCGTATATTTGCATTTAGTTGCATAAACAACCTTTAATAAAACACAGAGATGAAAATACTGGTTTGCATAAGTAAAACGCCCGATACTACGGCAAAAATAGCCTTCACTGATAACAATACGAAATTTGCCGATGCGGGTGTGCAATGGATCATAAATCCGTACGATGAATGGTATGCATTGGTAAGGGCAATTGAGCTCAAAGAGGCAGATCCTGCTACCGTTTTGCATCTGGTGAATGTGGGCGATGCATCTGCAGACCCCATTATCAGAAAAGCGCTTGCGCTTGGCGGTGAAGAAGCGATCAGGGTAAACAGCGCTAATACCGACAGTTTTTACATAGCTTCTCAAATTGCCAATATTGCTAAAGAAGGCGGCTATGATCTGATATTAACAGGGAAAGAGACTATTGATTACAACAGTTCTTCTATCGGCGGCATGGTTGCGGAAATTCTGGAGTTGCCGTACATTTCTCACGCCATTAAACTGGATATGGATGGCGGAAATGCTACTGTAATTCGGGAAATAGAAGGTGGCGAAGAAACAAACAAAGTAACCCTTCCTGTTGTAATAAGTTGCCAGAAAGGAATGGCTGAACAACGCATACCGAACATGAAAGGTATTATGGGTGCAAGGACAAAGCCGCTGAAAGTGAGTGAGCCTGTTGATGCAGAAAGTTACACGAGTATCGCATCATTTGATCTTCCGCCTGCTAAAGCCGGGGTAAAATTAGTTCCTGCGGATCAACCCGAAGAATTGGTTCGTCTCTTACACGAAGAAGCAAAAGTTATATAATTATCCATTATTAAAATATCCGGTACAACATGGTTTTAGTATTTATAGATCACGCAGAAGGACACATTAAAAAAACATCTTTTGAAGCGGCGGTATATGCTGCGAAGGTTGCAGAACTTACCGGTACAGATGCGGAGGCCATTTTAATTGGTAACGTTAATGAAGACCCGGCGACTTTGGGAAATTACGGCATTAAGAAAGTGCATCATTTAGCGGATGAGAAGCTGAATAATTTTGATGCGCAGGTTTATACAAAAATAATCAGTCAGGTGGCTGAAAATGCGGATGTTGTTGTGTTCTCAAACAATACCACAGGAAAAGCAGTCGCGCCGAGACTTAGTGTGCGTTTAAAAGCCGGGCTTGTATCAGGTGCTATCGCATTGCCTGATATCAGCAATGGTTTTACGGTGAGAAAATCTGTTTTCAGCGGTAAGGCATTTGCAAATATTAATGTTACCACGGCAAAGAAGATCATTGCATTGAATCCAAATTCATTTAATATAGTAACAACCGGCGGTACAGCCGAAATAGTAGCGCTGAATATA
>JBGTJG010000377.1:0-6549 GCA_041745235.1 Ferruginibacter sp.
TACTCCATGATTATATTTTTGAATGGGGGGCAGATAAAGATCAATGCTGTATGGCCCTTGGTCTCGTGCCTGTTTATAACCACAGCTATGAAAGCAACTGTGAATACTTCATGGATTACCCTGCTGAAACCATTATGCTGAAAACAGTGAGAGAAATACAGGCCGGCGAGGAGGTAACCATCAACTATAACGGCGATTGGAATGATGCAACTGAAGTGTGGTTTAAAGTAAGTAAGGGCTAAAGTACCCTGTAAAATAACGGCATATTAGCAATTCATAATCCCGGTTCAGTGTTGATTTCGCTATTTTTACAGCACAACATTCTGCATGAAACAAATTTTTCTGATATTATTTCTGTTTTCGCTGAGCTCAGCCGCCTTCTGTCAGCGAATTTTTAAGATTACTATCAATGGTTCCGGAGTTACAGAAATGATAACAGTAGCGACAGATGATGCAGTTATCAATATTTCACCTGACGGAAATGTTATCAGTTACGGCGTAGAATATTTCTCGGAAAATATTACCAACTATTCCCGTTTAGAAAAATATCAGGGACGTGTGGATCTTTTCGGAAGTTATGACGACAAATCGTTTCAGGGCAAACTAAAGTACCTGGGTAAAACTCCAGTAACATACTTTGCTTCTTATGATCTCGAAAACCTGCGTGGAAAGCTGAAAAGTATTGGCGGGCTTATGATAGGCTACTACATGCAATACGAAGATGAAGCACTGCGAGGAAAAGTAAAAAGCATCGGTAATAATCAATTTACTTATTATTCTGCATTCGATAATGAAGCGCTGCGAGGCAAATTAAAATCTGCCGGCATTACAAACCTCAATTATTATTCATCGTTTGATGATAAGGCATTTAAAGGAAAAATTAAAACAATAGGCTCTGTTTTGTTCTCTTATTATTCCTCTTTTGATACGCGTTATGCGGGCGCAATGAAAACCGGAGCGCAGTTTCAAACCATCAATGGAATAATATTTTTTGTCAGGAATTAATATATGGCCTGCAATCGTTGATTCTCTCAGGGATTGCGTTTTCTGCTGTTCTTATTTTGGTAAACGAATTCTCTCTGACAGCCATTTTGCCATTGTATCCCAATACCCCGGAACATAGTATTTTGACTCCTGAAAGTCGGTGTTCATAAACCCCGTTTTTCCATACATAAAACCGTGACCGGTATTCTCCAGCATAACAACTTTAAAGTCTTTATTCTTTGCATCCAACAGAGCATTCTTAATTATGGGTGCACTTTTTTCTGAAGGGACATTCCGGTCAAGCCTGCCCAAAAACCACAATACAGGTTGAGTTATCTTTTTTAATGACTCTACGGGATCTGTATCACCGTTTAATTTATACCATGTCCACCACGGACTATCCTTTGGTGAACCTACGGGGAAAGTGTAAGATGACCAGGGTTTTTCTTTAATCTTCAGATATTCTGTGTAAATGCTATCCAAAGGCGCACCCCGACTCGCCATATCACTCGTTGTGATATTAAAAATCTGCGCCTCCTTAATTTCTGCTTCTGAAAAAGTTCCTTTTTCCCGCATACGCCCCTCATTTTCATGAATAACATTTTCTTTTACCGTTACACCTGAACCCACACGGGATATAAAAAAAGCCACGTCTTTATTACCTGCTGTAGCTAAAGCGCCAATCCATCCGCCCTGACTGGAACCGTGTATGCCTATCTGCTTTGGGTCGATGTCATTACGTTTTTTTAGAAAATTTATTCCTTCTTTGAGATCTGTAGCCAGGTCATTAAAAGAAGATGTCTTCCAGTCACCGGTAGATTTTCCCGAGCCTCTCTTGTCATAAGAAAGTACTGCCAATCCTCTGCTTAAGAAAAAGGTATTAAAAAAACCTACATTTCTTGTCGCATCACCGGAGCCATGCGCAAAGACCACGGCAGGGTGTGGGCCTTTTCCCTTGGGAACCATAAGCAATCCACGAAGTACCACACCATTGTTTTGAAAACTGATATCTTCACTGGTATGTTGAAAAACCTTTTTGCCGGTAAAAGATTTTGTTCCTTTTTCATGCCAGAGGATTGAGTTTATTTGACCCTTCTTATCCCTGATAAACCTGATCCTTGTCTCCATGGTGTAATCATCGCCCAATTTTGGTGTAGCATAAAAACTCCCGTCTGAAAGGGGGTATAGAACACCTGCCCTGTTTGTTTTAAGGTCGAGGTAACCGAGAGTGCCCGATCCGAATTCATCAAAAGAACCTAACGAAATAATCCTTCCCGGAGCCAGCTGATAATTTCCGGAATATTCTTCATTCAGCTTTGAATCATTTTTTGCATTTCGCAGTTTATATTCTTCAGCTGAGATTACTCTCTGTATTTCAATTGTATAATCGCCTGCCTTTGCAGTTGGTTCAAGGGATTTTATTTCTATGCTGTAGTTCCCGGATATATCAGCTGCAAAAGATGCGGGTTCAGGGCCTGAGGTGCCATTGGGACTGTCAACCTCGGTAATTTTTTTGTTGTTGGGATCTAATACTGTTACTACGATGTCAATTCCTTTTTGTACTGCAACAACTTTTGCAAATTCACCTTTATTAAGGTTAAGGGAATAAATATCCTTCTGTCCTGCTGCTAGTTGCTTCTCGATAGTTTTGCCTTTCCGGAGCATTTCCGTTCTTAGTAGGGACTGTGCAATTAAAAGATTAGTAATAAAGAAGGAGAGGGACAGTAAAAATAGTTTGATTGACATTATTCATTTTTAAAGAATGACCGTATAAGTAACCGCTCCGGATATTTGAATACCATTGTATAAAGTATTCAGACAATTCGCCGGAGTTTAAAAAAGGATAAAACAAAGCTTAATGAAATTGATGAATAAGTTTTATTTAAAATTCAGATTCTATAATATCCCCTGAATTTACCGGCCCTTTTTTTATGCTTATTCTACGGGCACCTAATATTCTTTTGTAGTTATTGAAATAGGAAGGTAACCCCTCTACCTTTTTGGCACCATCGCCATTTCTTAATTCGTAATGCAAGTGTGGGAATAGGGAACTGCCCGATGCACCTATAGCTGCGATAGCAACGCCTTGTTTTACCCTCTGACCAACTTTTACATTCACACTTCCTTTCTTTAAATGACCGAACCAACTAAACTCTCCGTTTAAATGGTCAATAATTATATAGTTGCCTCCATATGCTTTTTCATTTGTCGCCAAATCAGCTTCATTATACCGGCGATTGTCTTCTGCTCCATCCCGGGCATCTGCAATTAATCCATCTCCTGCGGCATAAACAGGAAGTCCAAAACTATAATAGTCCTCGTTATTATCGTGAATTCCGTCATACCAGTCAATATGTATTTTGGGGTTGCCTCTGTATATACTCCCACTGTCATCGACAATAACAAAATCATATCCATATCGTTGGAAATTACCTTCCATTCCTATTCGTTCAGTAAAATCAGTACGTCTGTGATGCGACTGATAATCATGCCCGTCCCAAACCAATAACCTTCCTTTAACGGGAAGTATAAGGTGGGTTTTTGTCTGATAGGATTCAGGAAAAACATCCACGGTCCTTACAAAATTTTCTTTCCATTCCGCTGTTTGAAATTAAAATGTGTAGTGAAGCTTTCTCAGTGGAATCGATTTTTCAAAAGTATGAAAAGGATTATACACCATTTTTGAAATTTGGGCCTTTAAAACATTCTTGTTTAACTCTAAACTTACACGGCTATATAAATTGACGAAATCACGGTGGGCCAATTTATTCTCTTCGTCAAAAACGGAAACTTCAATAGTATTAAGTGTAATATCCAGATAATCTTTGTTATCTAATATAAAATCAAAATTCAGAAATTGGTTGCTCTGATCTTTTACAATATAGACCTTGTTCGGCTTAACAGAAATGGTAATATCATTTTTAGTATTACGCAAGTTAAATTCTGCCGCCGTAATTATTCTTTGTATTTCAATGGTGTAATTACCGGGTTTAGCATTAGGATCAAGGGATTTTATCTCAAAATGATACGCTCCCGACGTTTCTGCAAGAATAAAAGCAGGTTCAGGGCCCGACGTGCCGTTAGGGCTGTCGACCTCTTTAATTTTCTTTTGATCAGGGTCTGTTACTGTTACCACAATATCAATACCCTTTTGCATCGCTACCACCTTGGCGAATTCTCCTTTGTTTAATGCAAGGATATAATTGTGCTTATCGCCCGGGGCCAGCAATTTCTCAATCGTTTTTCCCTTCACCAAATACAGGGGTTGAGGGCTCTGTTGCGCAAAAAGAAAGTTGGAGATACAAAATAATGTTACAAAGATCAGTGTACCAAGGCGCATAAAAATATTTTACTGTTTACAATTTGAGTTACCTGAGGTGCGCACAAAAACGAAAATTGCAAAGAACAATAAAAAGCACATGATATTTATGTGATTATTTCTTCTGCGTAGCAGCAAATTCCCTCCTGATGATATTTAAAGCCGCACCCGCTTTAAACCATTCTATCTGTTGCTTATTGTAAGTATGGTTTACAAATATTTCATCTTTTCTGCCGTCCTTATGTTTCAGTACCAATTTTAGTTTTTTGCCGGGAGAAAAAGTTTTCAGGCGAAGAATATCGATCATATCTTCTTCCTGGAATTTATCATAGTCAGATTTATCTGCAAAAGTAAGCGCAAGCATTCCCTGCTTTTTCAGATTCGTTTCGTGTATGCGTGCAAATGATTTTACAAGTACAGCTCTTACCCCGAGGTGACGCGGCTCCATCGCAGCATGCTCTCTGCTGCTTCCCTCACCGTAATTTTCATCACCTACCACTATAGTTCCTATCCCGGCTGCTTTATATGCCCGCTGTGTATCGGGTACGGGAGCATACATTCCGGTAATAAGATTTTTAACCAGGTTTGTTTTGTCGTTAAAACAATTTACCGCACCTATAAGCATGTTGTTGCTGATGTTGTCCAGATGACCCCGGAACTTTAACCATGGCCCTGCCATAGAAATATGGTCAGTGGTACATTTTCCTTTTGCTTTGATCAGTAACTTAAGCCCCAGTAAATTTTCACCGTCCCATGCTTCAAAAGGCTCAAGTATCTGCAGGCGTTTGCTGTCAGGCGATACCTGAACAGTGATGCTGCTGCCATCTGCTGCCGGTGCTTCATAACCGGCATCTTCTACAGCAAATCCTCTCGGCGGTAATTCCTCACCTTGCGGTGCATCCAATTTTACCCATTCGCCTCTTTCATTGAGCAGGGAATCTGTAAGCGGATTAAAATTAAGGTCACCTGATATTGCCATGGCGGTTACCAGTTCAGGCGAACCCACAAATGCATAAGTATTCGGATTACCATCCGCACGCTTCGCAAAATTGCGGTTGAAGCTGTGAACGATGGTATTTTTTTCTGCTTTTTCTGCACCTACACGTGCCCACATGCCGATACACGGACCGCATGCATTTGCAAAAACTGTAGCGCCTATCTTGTTGAATGTATCCAGGAAGCCATCTCTTTCTATCGTATAGCGTACCTGCTCAGAGCCCGGAGTTATTGTAAATTCTGATTTTAAACGCAATCCCTTTTCTGCCACCTGGCGTGCAAGACTTTCTGCACGGCTGATGTCTTCGTATGATGAGTTTGTGCAGCTGCCTATAAGGCCTACTTCAATGCGGGTTGGCCAACCATGTTCTGCCGCAGCTGCTTTCATTTTTGAGATAGGCGTTGCAAGATCGGGTGTAAAGGGACCATTAAGATGAGGCTCCAGTGTGTTCAGGTCTATTTCAATAACCTGGTCAAAGTAATCCTGCGGATTTGCATAAACCTCAGCATCGCCGGTAAGATGTTCTCTGATGCGGTCTGCCATCTCGGCTATTTCCGCACGGCCCGTTGCATGCAGGTATCGGCTCATGCTATCATCATATCCAAAGGTAGAAGTGGTAGCACCAATCTCTGCGCCCATATTACAAATGGTTCCTTTACCGGTGCAGCTCATACTTGTGGCGCCCTCACCGAAATATTCAACCACAGCGCCTGTACCGCCTTTTACTGTAAGGATGCCTGCAACTTTTAGTATTACATCCTTTGGTGCGGCCCAGCCGTTTAATTTTCCGGTAAGTTTTACACCGATCAATTTTGGCATTTTGAGTTCCCAGGCCAGGCCTGCCATCACATCACATGCATCTGCACCACCAACCCCTATTGCTATCATACCAAGGCCGCCGGCATTTACCGTATGGCTGTCTGTACCTATCATCATGCCGCCCGGGAAAGCATAATTTTCTAAAACCACTTGGTGAATGATACCTGCACCGGGTTTCCAAAAACCTATACCGTATTTGTTAGAAACGGAGGAAAGAAAATTATATACTTCACTGCTCTCATGTACAGCTCGGTCCAAATCCGCTTTGCTGTTATCTCTTGCTTCAATCAGGTGATCGCAATGAACTGTACTGGGTACCGCAACTTTTGTGCGGCCGCTTTGCATGAACTGGAGCAACGCCATCTGTGCGGTGGCGTCCTGCATAGCAACACGGTCCGGTGCAAAATCTACATATGAAATTCCTCTTTCA
>JBGTJG010000378.1:0-3234 GCA_041745235.1 Ferruginibacter sp.
TGATCACCGGCTTTGAGTTTATCCGGCGCTAAAAATCTTGGCAAGATCGCCGCTTTTAAGATCTCCACCATTTCCAAGCCATTTTGATACGGAACCTTCCGAGGAACGGTATTCATAATATTAGTAATAATAAAACCCTGATTTATACGCACATTACTGCTTGCCAAACTTTTAAAACTCCACATTCCTTGTCCGGTCTGCTTTTCCTGAGCCAGTCGGGTTAATGTTTCCTCACCCCCTTCTTCTTTGTTTATATTTGAGCGATAAGCGCCCTTTGATACCTGTATCACAACTACCATTGTAATAAAAATTATACCACCGATCGCCTTTGCCCTAAAATGAAATTTATAGCGGATACCAAAAACAGAAATAATGAAAATTAACCAGGTTAAAAGATCGTGGAACATCCCCTGACCCAGGGAGGAAGAAATTACAGAACCTAATACTACCGTTGTAGCAACCACATTTAATTTATCCTTGCCCAGAATAAGCATAAACAATCCAATGAACTTAAAACTTCCTACCAGATAAAAAACCAAACCTAATTCACTGCCGAAAAATACAGAGACAACGCTGCTCATCATTCCGGAAACTATAAAAATGTAAGGTATTCGGGGATTACGATCTACATAAGCTTTTATTGCGTGCTGATTTACAAATTCCCCCTTAAGCGTTCCGGCATTAATGTGCAGCCCTGCAATAAATAATATAACAGCAGGGATGGCATAAGAAAAGTATTCATCTTCCGGGACCCGCATTATATACATAAAATACTGGTATGCATCCAAGCCGTTATATGCGAGTACAGGCCCAACGAAAAATTGTATACACATCAGGCTACCCAATAAATACCTGACAGGTATAACATGATCTATAGAATTGAAGACCAGTATAAACTGATAAAGAGTAAAAATCACAGCAGCGTAACTGAACCAGCTTATTTCTATAAAAGCTACTCTTATAAAAACAGCGCACAGAAAATAAACAGGCAGATTAATATTAGTATTAAAAAAACTTTTCAATATTGAGTTACTTATAATACTTTACTCTATAACGTGGGCAACTTATCAATTTAATATATTTTAAGAGTTATCTCCCCCTCCGAAATACAAAATTAAAATTTAATCTTTATTGCTTAATTAATGAGTTTGAATCTGCAAGTTTTGAAGATTCAGTTATGCAGGGTTATCGGAACCCGAAAATTCTTTTTTGTCAAAAATTGCGGGCATAGCAAAATTATATTTCCACAGTTTAATCATGATTATTATCAGGAAAGTAGATTTAAATAAATGGCCTAAAATGGTTTGCAATTCACAATCAGGCCGAATAGGATAATAAAATACAAGAGAGGTAAATAAAATAAGTATCGGATAAGTGCTGCTTTGCCTGTAAAAGAGATTCAGTATCTCGCTGTAAAGAAAACCCAAAACAAACATGAATATACAGCCCCCTAATTCTGCAAAGTTAATATAAGCGTCACCCAATGAACTAATTCCCATTGAAGTGCCTTCATCTATCCTAATCCCTGTATACTTAATGAATGTAGGCCTATCCCCCGCCCTCAATTTATTCGGCGCAAGAATACGCGGCATAATGCCGGCTTCCAGGATCTTCATCATTTCTTTTCCGTTTTCAAAAGGTATCTTCTGCGGAACGGTCACCATAATATTTGTAATAATAAACCCCTGGTTGATCCGAACATTAGAACTCGCGAGAGTTTTGAAATTGACGAGCCCCAAAACGCCACTTTTATCGGTATCATATTGTAGTTTGGAAATTTTTTCCAGATCTGCAGCATTTTTATTGTTTTTAATAGATAAGCGGTATGACCCTTTGAATATCTGAATGCCCATCACTATTATCACAAAACCCAGTAAACCTATCAATTTTACTCTGAAATTAAATTTAAATCTTAAAGCAAAAACAGATATGCTAAAAATGGCCCAAGTGATCAGATCATGAAACATGCCTTGCCCGAGAGAAGACGAAATAATAGATCCTATTACAAATACCATAGGCCAGACTTTCAGCTTTCGGTTACCAAGGATAATTAAAAACAAACCGATAAATTTAAAGCTCCCTAATATATAAAAAACAAAGGCAAAATCACTGTTGAAAAATGACGAAAGCACACTGCTGAATAATCCCAGCCCTATAAAAAAATAGGGTAACTTGGGAAACCGCTGCACATATCTTTCTATTGCCGGACGGTCTAAAAATTCCCCTTTTAGTTTACCGGCATTCACGTGAAGCCCAAGAATAAATAATACCACAGCAGGTATGGCATATGAAAAATACTGTTCCTGCGGCACACGCATGGTATACATAAAATATTGATAAGCATCAAGCCCGTTATAAGCCAGCACCGGGCCTATAAAAAATTGGATGCACATAAAGCTGCCTAACAGATACCGTACAGGGATAATGTGGCCTATAGAGTTAAACAATAAAATAAATTGGTATAATGAAAGCATCACTGCAACGTAGCTGAACCACGTAATTTCAATGAACAGAATACGAATTATTAAAGCTGCTAATAAATAAGCCGGTAAATGAATGTTGGTATTGAAAAGGCTTCTCAAGTCGAAAGATTTTTTGAATTTGAATGAACTGAATATTCTATAGCTTCACATTGCTTAACAAATGACCATTCCTGCACCATGTGTGCTGATTGTTGTCCCAACTCCTCTGTTTTAAAGTAATTTGAAGAAAGGTTTTGTAAAATTTTCTGTAACCGGAGTTCATCGTTATTTGTAAAAATAAACCCGTTAATTTCATTTCGTACCAGATCAGGCGCGCAGCCGCATGCATCACTTACGATTATTGTCTTTCCGCTTGCCATAGCTTCATTAACCGAAAGGCCCCATGTTTCTCCCGGGCCGCGGGAGGGTAAAACAAAAACATCCGCCATGCTGTATAAATCAGGCATTTCAGACTGATTTTGGAAAGGAAGGAAAATAATATTTGGTATTGACCCGGACTCATTTTTAAGCATGGCTTCCTCCGCACCATTGCCGGCAATAATTAAAAAAGCAGTTTTATCATCCAGCGCTTTGAATGCACGCAAAAGCAGAGATGGATTTTTTTTTGATTCCAGCTTTCCCGCAAAAAGGAAGACAGGGGCTTCATCCGGGATGTGATGCAGATGCCGCAATTTATACCGGGCGGTTATGTTTTTCCGGAACCTGGAATTATCCACCGCATGCGGCATAAAGATCAATTGATTTTTTTTGA
>JBGTJG010000379.1:0-1634 GCA_041745235.1 Ferruginibacter sp.
ACCCCGAGGCGAGCGCTTTATTTAATAATGCAGGGCAGGCAATAATACAAACACCTACTCAGTCAAGCACCACATCCCAGAGTACGGGGTATTTAGTAGATACGGACGGGAATATTGTTTTTCCCTTACTAGGAACCATAAGTGCTGCAGGACTAACCCAAAAGCAGTTGTCGGAAAAGATAGTGAGTACCCTTACAGAAAAGAAGATGCTGGTAAATCCTGTTGTGAGTATCAGGCTGCTTAATTTTCGTGTGACTATACTTGGAGAGGTGGCACGACCAACCGTGGCTTTAGTTCCAACGGGCAAAATATCTTTAATGGAAGCATTAGGGATGGCAGGTGACCTTACTGTATTTGCCAAGAGAGATAACGTCTTGCTGATACGGGTGGAGGATGGGAAGAAGTATACGCGTCGAATCAATTTGAATGACTCAAGTGAACTCTTTACTTCCCCTTTCTATTACCTAAAGTCCAATGATGTGATATATGCTGAACCCAACCGTGCTAAAGTAGCTTCTGCATCAAATACAAGACAGATGTTGCCGCTGATCGTAAGCGGCCTCACACTTATAACCATAGTAGTAGACAGGCTGTCAAGGTAAAATATATTTATGATACCAATCCCGGGAAGAACAAAAACCCATTCCAAAACATTCGTAGAAGATATTACTTATAAATATCTTCCTTACTGGCCGTTATTTGCACTGCTTTCAGTGGCTTTGTTAATAGGGGCGTTGCTATACACAAAAATAAAAAAACCGGTTTACGAGATTACGGCAACCATCCTGCTCAATGACGAGAAAAAAGGAGCAGATGAGGCGCAACTGACAGCATCCCTTAATGTACCTGAGTCTAAAAAGATCGTTGAGAACGAAATTGAAGTTTTAAAAGGGCGCAAACTAATGGATGAGGTAGTAAAGCAACTGCACCTGTATGCTCCTGTTACTGAAAAGACAAAGCTAAAAAAATCCTCAGCCTACGTTTCATCACCGGTAAGGATAAGTGTAAGTGAGGCGGATAACATAAAGGAAGTATTAAATGTGCCTTTAACAATGAAAGGCAGTTTTGTTTCCGTAAAGGGAAAATCTTATCCGCTCAATCAACCGGTGGTAACGCCGTACGGCACAATTACCTTCTTGACAAATCCCGCATATATTGCTGCTGATAAATCAGGAGATCTGTCTTTTTCGCTGTTTCCACCCAAGCAGATCGCTTTTGCATTATCCAAAGGATTGGATGTAACTGCGGTAGGTAAGCTCTCCAGTATTATAAAGCTTAAAATGCAGGATGAGATCCCTCAGCGAGGTGAGGATATATTGAATAAACTTATTGAAAACTATAACAGTTCAGCAGTAGAATTCAAAAATGACCTTGCTAAGAATACCCTCGCATTTCTGGATGAGAGGTTGAAAGCCGTAGGTGAAGAACTTAAAAAAACAGAGCAACAGGTTCAGTCATACAAAACAAGTAATGGTATAGTAAACCTGGGTGATCAGGGGAGATTATATCTTCAAAATGTGAGTGAAAATAATCAAAAGCTTTCTTCTCTGGGTACTAAAATGGCCGTATTGAATCAAGTGGAAAAATATGTTATTTCTAAAGAGTCCTCAGCCGGTATTGTTCCTGCAACGGCA
>JBGTJG010000380.1:0-3814 GCA_041745235.1 Ferruginibacter sp.
TATTAACAGTACACTTTTTTTTGTTTGAGTTCAATTGTTATTTATGGATTCATGTGTATTCGTTAAAACGCCGCAAATTAACTGTTGGTTTTGAGTAATTACTTAAGCCACGTCACAACTTTAACTTAAAAACAGTTGTAAAAATTTCAGTATTGAGTTACATTTCTTTTGTCCGATCTAAACTCAAAACTAATTCCAAAAATAAAAATTTAAGGTTTTTTACCAAATTTCTGCATTGTGCAGAATGTGTTCCAAGTTAGTATTAAACAACTTTCCTGTTTACAGTATTTATGAGCTTGAGGATTGTATAAATGCCTGACTCTGCGAATAACTTGTAAATCCTTGTCTGTCTGTACTATAAGAGCCTTCGTGTCCAATGTATTGTGCCAATGAATTTAGATTGTCTCCGGCAGTATTGCTGATTATTACGATAATATTTGCTCGAACGGTTCCGTCCTCATTAATATCAAGTGGATTTCCATTTGGTCCGGCTTGAGCCGCCGCTCCGTCACTCGTAGTTCCAAACCGTTTGCAACAAACTCTGCTCTGTGTGAACCAGTTGCTCTTGCAACTTCGGCTGGATTGTCGGAACGAGGTCCCGCATCTTTCGCGGCTTGTAACCCATTTCTGAAAGTAGTTCGTGACCGATGATTTTGTTCGCCGCTTTTGTTTTACCTTTATCTTTTCCCGCCCCTTCAAGAAGCTGGGCATCTGTTTGACTTCCACCAAGTTCTTCAGACCGTTCATACAAACCTAATGGGTCAATAAACCTCAACGGATTATTTAAAACGTAAGCATATCGATTCCAAGTTTGAGGGCTTTCGACTCTTCCTGATGCAAGTAACGGGTCTGGAGAAGTGAATCGTCCGAAGCCGCTTCCAAACATTCTGGCTTGAGCAAAATCGAGGTCAGATTCGTTATCACGTTCATACGAGGTAAATTGCTTTCTGACAGTATCTCCCCCATGACTTTGCTCTGCTGATTTGTTCTCCGAACGGATGTTTAATAAAAAGTTAATAAGCTGTTGTTGTGTAATATCCTTACTAAATTAATTATTTACTGAAATACAGCATCCCCTTACCGGATTTCATTGAAATTCTTATAAAACTGTTGTAACTTGTCTTTCTATGGCACTTGAATCAGTTTTTTCCATTTCCCCGAATCCGAGATTCTTCTATGTAACGCCCAATATTCAGGCAGCGATTGCTAAGACCAACTATGTTATACGGACTAACCAAGGTCTAACGACAATCATAGGCGACATCGGACTTGGCAAGACTTCCCTGCTGCGTCTTTTGTTTAACGAGTATGACGACAATCCTGAATTTAATGCTGCGTTTATCGTAAATCCAAAACAGACGAGCGAGACGGCTTTTCTAAAAGCCATTTGTACAGAGTTCGGAGTGCCTACCCGGCGAAGTCAGCGCGAAACCGAATACGAGCTTCGCAACTTTCTCATCGAACAGGCGCAGGTGGGTAAAACCGTCGTGCTGTTCATTGATGAAGCTCAACAGCTTCGAGGTCCGATGTTCGAGCAAATTCGGCAGATACTGAACTACGAAACCGACGACCGGAAGCTTTTGAATATCGTAATGGCTGGACAGATTGAATTACGCTACAAATTAGCTGATAAATCCAAACGCGCTCTTGTGTCTCGAATTGCCGTAACTTCCAATCTTGACGCGCTCACTCTTGACGACATTCAAGCAATGATTGATTTTCGCTGTCATATCGGCAACGTCGAAAGCCCGTTCGAGCCTGAGGCGGTCGAAGCCATTTATACCAATTCGAAAGGCATTCCTCGGGAAGCCATAAAACTGTGCGCGATGTCGGTTCAATATGCAATTCTCAACGAGTTGAAGACCATTCCACGTGAAATTGTCGATATGGCACAGCAGGATATGGCGCAGCCGAAGGAACTTACAGAAGATAAACCAGTTCCTGCCACAATGAAAACTACAAGGAAGGTGAAAAATGTCCGACGTGCCAAAGTTTAAGAGTTTTTCCGACACTCCCGCTGCAGGTAGTTTTCGCGCCCTGCGTAGTATCCCATCAAATAATGAGGATACAACCGCAACTACAACAAAAGACCTGAGTGTGGATAAGTATGGACAAGATAAGATAAGTAGTGATAAGTATGGTATAGACAAGATAAGACAAGATAAGACAGAACAAGACAGAACAAACAAAAAGGTCGAAACTTCACCGACAAGAAACTTTACAAAGACATCAAACTCGATTGTTAAAACAGCGATTCCCGAAAAATACTTTAGAGGTCAAAGCAAGCATACTTACGATGTTTTATATTTGCGGACCAGAGGAGCGGTATCCCCAGTTCGGCAAATTCAGTTGTCAAAATTCGAGCTTGTAAAATTGACTGGACTTGCCGAGAAAACTGTCCAACTCCACATCAGATATTTGCGCGACGCCGGATTGATAACCGTCCACCCGCAAATGGGCAGTCGAAGCGGTTGGATTTATGAAGTATTCGTACCAGAAGAAATCGACGGTATGGATAAGTATGGACAAGACAGGATAAGTATAGATAAGACAAATCAAGATAAGACAAAGCAAAACTTATCCAGTCAGACTATGCAAAACTTATCCATACTTGACCATACTAATCCCTTAGAGAATAAAGAACTTAACTTGTCCGTTAAGACTCTTTTAAATACAAATACAATTGATGATGAAGCGTTTGCCTCATTTATCGAAAAATTTCAAGCTGTATCGCAAAAGCTTACTGGTAGAAAATTATCGAAAAAGGATGCGGAAAAACTAAGCGATTTTGCTGATCTTCTAATTCTTGAGTTGGAGATAGCGGCAAGTCGTACTGATTCAATTTCTTCGATACCCGCCTTTTTAACGGAAGTTTTGCGCCGTCAGTTTTTTGCAATAAGGCAACAACAATCTAATTTAGCAAAAGTGTCAAAGTTAAAAGTTAGGATTGATAAAATAGGCAAATCCGATACAGAAACTTACGAAATCAAACCGCTGGATGAAAAGGGAAGGGAAGCAGCATTGTTTCAACTACAGGAATTTGCCGAAGATGATTTCTTAGATGATTTCAAGAAATGGTATATCGAAGCGGATTGGCAATGGCTGACCCAAAACCTCAAATAAACTCAACCATCAATTTATGAAACAATTTGTCGATAACGCCGTTAAGTCAGCTTAAACAAACTTACGAAATGCCGCCCGAGGTAGAACCGGCATTGCGGGGATGCTATGAGACTCTATTTAGATTAACAGCCGAACAGGATGAAAACGGTACTAATATCCAAACCGGCAGCAGATAGAGGAAGCGAATCGAGAAATGATCGAATTGTTGCATGCTTGCCCGATCAGAGCTAAATGACGAATCAGATTATGCTATTAAAAACAAGGCAAAGGAGCGTCCGATAAAAGAGAACAGCAATCACTTCTCAATCGCAACATCTTGTGATGCCCATATCCAATTTCAATAAGAGTTGTTAAACAAAAAGAATATAAATAAAACTAATCAGCCGCTCTGTTGTTAAACACTTTCAAACACAAGATATAGATAACCGGACCAAAAGGAGGGAAGTGCGGCTTCAATAAGAATACACATTTGGGGTTATCGGACTCTGTTGATAAAAATGACTCGCTATAATTTCTTTAATAAATTTTCTAACGCTTTAATAATCAAGTTGAAAACAAGTAGTGTTGTCTGCTAAAAGAAATACAAAATTTGAAAAGCCTTTAAATAATTTTTTGTTAAAGAATCTTAAACTTATGCCGAAGAAGAATTCAACTCCCTTATATCCAGAAAGTGATTCAATTCCTACAAAAG
>JBGTJG010000381.1:0-1778 GCA_041745235.1 Ferruginibacter sp.
TTAGAATTATCAAAGCATTCAATATGAACCGGGAGATCAGATAGCTGTAGATCTTCCTGTAGTTGGTATAAAACCTTTCTTTTTTCCAAATCTGTTTTTCCTTCAAGTTCTAATACCTTCTTCTTTCTGAGCTCTTCTTTAAAGTAGTTAACATTTTTTTCCGAGAGATCTATCAGCTTTTTTTTGTCTCCTGCTTTTGGAATGGTAAGAATAATGCCTTCTTCGGGGTATTCAATTTCAAATGGAATTATTATTTCACTTGAAGAACTGTTGAATATGGATCTAAGTTGCGCGATCGCGAATGCCAAAACTTCCTCTTTGCTTTCTTCTAAATGGGTTTCCAGAGGAATTGTATGTGTTTGTATTATGGCGCCGTTTTGGATCATAAGATAATTGACATATGCAGTATCACCATCTTTTAATATTGAAAAAACATCCAGGTTATGAAGTGTTCTGCTGACAACCACTGATCGCGAGCTATATGTTTCCATATGCTGGATCTTCTTCCTCAAAAGTTCAGCTTTCTCAAATAATAGTTGCTCCGAGTACAAATTCATTTCAGCTTTGAAATGTTGAATGATCGGACTAAGATTTCCTTTAAGAAAGTTGCGAAGTTGATTTAACTCCTGATTGTAATTTTCTTCACTTTGGAGTGCCTCGCATGGGCCTTTGCAATTTCCTAAATGATACTCCAGGCAAACTCTGAATTTCTGTTTACGTATGTTATTTTCAGTTAGATTTAATTTACACGTACGTAATTGTATATTCTGTTTAATAAAATCAAGAAGCTCTCTCACTTTTCCAACAGAGGTAAAAGGTCCTAAGTACTCTGACCCATCATTAATTTTTCTCCTGGTGAGATATACACGCGGAAAAGGTTCTTTCTTAATTACAATAAAAGGATAGCTTTTATCATCCTTCAAATTGATATTAAATCTCGGCTGAAATTGTTTTATAAGGGAGTTTTCAAGCAAGAATGCATCCTGTTCTGAGTCGACTATTGTAAATTCAATGTGATGAATTCGTTGTACGAGGTCATGAGTTTTGTAGTTTGTAAAGGCTTTTGTAAAATAAGAGGATACTCGTTTACGTAAAATTTTTGCCTTGCCTACGTATATGAGTTTTTTATCAACATCGAAGTATTTGTAGATCCCCGGTTGATTTGGAATTGTATGGACAAAGTTCTGAAATTCATTTGGTGTCATGTAAATATCCTACTGAATAATAATAGAATGCTCAATTATCGGGCTAATCCCATACCACTTTTAACTTTGTAATCAGTAAGGGTTTGGTGCTGATTTGTTTGCTTGTGATAATCTGGAAATTTGAATTGGCTTTCCAGTAAAGCTTTTTTAAAATAGTAGTATCATTAATTTTATATGCTTTTTCAATGTAAACGGTTTGTACCTTATCGTCTAAGACGGGATCTGGTTTAAGAATTATATCGAGTCTTCGGATGGGGAGGTTATCCTTTTCAGTACTATAGGTTATTGTAACACTGGGTATAGATTGGTCTGCAAAGCTACTTTCTTTGTAATGATCTTTATCAGCACTTTCAGTTATATCAGACTGCAGGAACTCATTTGCGAGCAATCTAAACTCATCCATGGAAATAGGAAAACTATCAGACTTTTCATCAAGGGTTATATACTGGGTAGTTGGTAACTGAAGAGAATCTACGTCTTTAATTTGTTGAGTAAAAAAATACCGGATCGGAAAACCTTCAGTTTGTTCAACCGTTCCAATAGGTTGTTTGTCGTTTCTGCTGGTACAAGCTA
>JBGTJG010000382.1:0-1871 GCA_041745235.1 Ferruginibacter sp.
TGCTTCGTTAGTACCATGGCTATTGTTGGTCGCCGGACTTCATACAATGGTTGTTTATCGGGCTACCGGCCACTCCCTGCGAGCTAGCTATCTCTTTGCAATGCTGGTTTTCATTTTCGTTTTGTACTCTACTTTTCTTACCAGGACCGGTATTTTAGGTGATACATCTGTACACTCTTTTACAGAAACCGGTGAGGATATAAAATTTACCCTTTTCGGGCATTTATTTGCATTTAAGGCAATGAACGGCCTTATCATTTTATACCTGCTTTCTTTTGCGCTGCCTTCACTCACATACTTTTTCAGTAATTACAAAAAGATCCCAACGATCCATAAAGAAGAGAATACAAATTCAAGGGAGTTTTGGATGTATATCGGTTCTCTTGTTTTCTTTTTAACGGCCATGTACATCATTGTAAAAACATCAGTGCCTGTTTATAATAAGGTCTTCAATACACGCATAGCGCCGCCGGAAGATGTAGAATTCTCTTACAATAAGATTGTTGTTCTTGTAGCCATCATCATTGGTTTACTTACTGCAATTACGCAATACCTTAAATACAAAGACACGCCTAAAAATTACTTGTTTAAAAAGATCGCCGTCCCTACAATTGTTACGGCAATAATCTTTACACTGATCTGTATTTTTTATCCGTTCACATTTTACAAGCACGGCGCAGGTTTCCTCGGCGCAATATATGCAGCAGCCTTTGCGGTTATTTACTCTGTAGTGGCTAATGCATTTTACATCGGAAGCATACAGAAAGGAAAGATCATGAAAGCAGGCGGATCTTTGGCACATGCAGGTTTTGCTTTAATGATAACGGGCATGCTTATCTCTTCAGCCAATAAAAAAGTGATCAGCAGTAGTACTGTTAACGGTATTACGCTTGCAGTGGGTAAGGACCCGCTCACCAAACAGCAGGATGATCCGCGGGAAAACTTAACGCTTTTGCGTCAAACCCCTACTACCCTTGCTGATTATAAGGTCACCTACCTGAATGATTCTGCAGGACATGAAAAAGGAAGAAAATTCTTCAACCTCGCATTTGAAACAAAAACTGCTGATGGTAAAAAGACAGCAGAAAGCTTTTTGCTGAAGCCGGATGTGTACATCATGAAGGACAACAACATGAGCAGCAATCCGGATACAAAATCATATCTGCACAAGGATGTATTTACCTATGTTTCTTATGCGGTAAATAAAGATGCAGAAAAGGACACTGCGCAGTTCAAAGAAATTATAATGGATATCGGTGATACTGCTTTTTACAGCAACGGGTATATGGTCTTAGAAAAAGTGGAAAAGAATCCGAAGCAAGCTAAAGTTACGCTTGATCCATATCAGATCGCTCTAGCGGCAGAACTGCACATAACTTCTAAAGACAGTATGCATTTTAAAGCTGCGCCTGTAATCATTATAGACAGCATAGGCATTACCCATGCAGATGATACCGTGTATGCACAGAATCTTTTTATGCGCTTTATCGGCGTAAATGAAACCAAGCAATTACGCATCGGTATAAAAGAATCTGATATGCCGATAGATTATGTAACCGTTAAAGCCTACGTCTTTCCCTGGATCAATTTGGTTTGGTTGGGTCTTGTAGTGATGGCAGCCGGATTAATTTTAAGCATGCTGCAGCGGGGAACTTTTAATAAATGGCAATCTGCAGCTATACTGCTGGTGGGAACGGCGTTTATATTTTATATGTTTTTGCTGGCAAACGGGTAAGCATATTCTCCTAAATACTTTCTGAAATATTTAAGGTTACATTAAAATACTTTCAGTATTAATGTATGAACTTCATGCATTAATTTTATTGAATGTATTCGTTGCGTTTTCGCAGATATAACTTTTTAATTCTTAC
>JBGTJG010000383.1:0-14173 GCA_041745235.1 Ferruginibacter sp.
TATCGGAGTTTGGATAGGGAGGGATGGGGAGGGTAAGAAAAATAAAAGAAATTCAATGGGAGTTTTAAAAAGAATAGGACTGCATACTATTTCATTTTTTTTAGTTTGTGTATGCTTTACAATTTTAGAATTTATAGTAAACAAAATTTTGCCGGCACTGATATATATAAGATCGGAAGAGAAGTGGATGTACGCCGAGCCAATCATTTATATTTTTAGTTCTTCTATTTTGCTGTGCTTACCGGGTTACTTACTGTATTCGGCAGTTGAATCAATTTTAAATAAGAATAAATGGGAAGGGTCCGGAATTGTGTCCGGTCTTTGCTTCTTGCTTGGAGTTTTTATATTCTTTACGCTTATGGCCAGTGGCTTTATGAATAATGCCCATACAGTCATTTTTCTTTTAATAATTTTCTTAACCGGCCTGATTTCGTTTAATATAAAACACAAAATATTCAGCAGCTACAATAAAGTATAAGATTACCCCGGCGGCCTCTCTACCGTATCTGCAATTTTTTCCGCTATTGCTTCTTTCCGTTTTCTCCTGAGGCTCCATATTTCACCTTTATGCCGTGTCGGCACTTCATCCCCCAAAAGCTTTCCCCAAGGGCGCATTTCCGGCAGGCGATCAAAAATAATTTTTAAAATTGCCACAAAAGGAATGGATAAAAACATGCCTGCTACTCCCCACAATGCGCCGCCAAGCAACACTACAATTATCGAAATAAGTGCATTTATTTTTACACGGGAAGAAACAAGAAATGGCACGAGAAAATTATTGTCAATAAATTGGATCACAGTATATGCGCCTAAAATTCCGAGCTGGGTAGAGAAGCCATCTTTAGTAACAGAGGCTATCATAATGGGTAATGCAATAGCTACAAGCCCGCCGATGTAGGGCAACATATTGAGTAAAGCACCGATCACCCCGAGAAGTATTGCATAATCTACACCCAACAGCAACAATGCGACAGAATTCATAACTGCTACAATCAGGGCTTCCAGCAGCAACCCCACCATATAGCTTTTTACTGCAGATTTTGTTTCTCCCAGCACGGCAGAAACCTTCCCGGTATTTTCTTCTGCAAAAGATTCGTGAAAAAAATTAAGAAGAAGAGGCTTATAATACAATAACAGAAAGCAGTAGATCGGTATGAGAAAGAAAAACCCTATTACACTGAAAGCTCCGCCCAATGCTGTACCGAAGAGGCTTTGACTTCCCTCTAATGCATCCTTCAGTAATTTCTGCTGTCTCACAACAGGTACTTTCAGGTTAGATGCGATCCATTTTTGAAGTTCTGCGATCTGTTCATTAAACTTCACTTTAAGGACCGGGAGGTTCTCGCTGAAATTCATGATCTGAGTAGAAATAAAATAAAGTATACCGCCAACAATCAGCATACCGATCACAAGAGATATAGCAATAGACGGAATTTTTTTTAGGCCCCTGCGCTGTAATTTATTTACAAGGGAATTCAATAAAATAGACAAAAGAAGCGCAAAGGATATAGGGGCCAATATGCTTTTCAGATTAGAAAGAGAATAACATATGAGTACGAGACCAAAAATGATCACCGTAGCCTTCATGTAAAAAGGATACTGTTTTAAACCTGTATTCATTCAAGCGAGATTATATAAAAGTTAATAGGGTATGTTGGTTTACCCTTAAAGTTAAGAAGATAGATTGCTTTACTATAAGATTTATGAAATAGCTGTTCAGAATATGATGAAATTTATAAGAAGGAGCCCATCCGGCTATTTTTTACGAAATTGCACCGCTTACTCTTAAAAGAGCATGTTTAAACTTCAATTAATTAAATGAAAATATTATTACGATACCTCAGGCCATACAGGGGCCTGATGATATTCACTCTTTTCTTAGCTGCGATCAATACAGGATTTTCTCTTATCGACCCGATTATACTGGGCAAACTCGTAAATCTTGCTGCTGTACACCAAAAGCCGGAAAGCGTAATGACGGAGGAGAATTTCTTCTGGTCTTTTTCAAAACCTTACTACGGCGTTGCTGCATTATTGATTGCCTCAATAACAGTAGCAATGATCAGTCGTATCGCTAAAGCTTTCCAGGATTATTTTCTGAATACGATCACACAACGTTTTGGTGCTACTGTATTTACTGATGGTTTGCAACATGCCATGAAATTGCCTTATCAAATGTTTGAAGATCAGCGAAGCGGTGAAACACTCAGTGTTTTACAAAAAGTACGGGTAGATACAGAGCGGTTTATTTCAGCGTTCATTAATATTCTTTTCCCGGTTATCATCGGGATCATTTTTGTAGCCGTTTATTCTACGAGGATACATTGGACATTACCTTTTATCTATTTCGGCGGAATAATTTTGCTTATCATCATCACCAATTTTCTGAGCAAGCGGATAAAGACCATTCAGAAATCTATTGTTGCACAAACTACTTCTCTGGCCGGTGCTACTACAGAATCTTTAAGAAATATTGAATTGGTTAAAAGCCTTGGCCTTACGCAACAGGAAGTAAGCAGGCTCAATAAAAATACTTTTAAGATCCTTGGACTGGAGCTCACCAAAGTAAAGCGCATACGCACAGTCAGTTTTGTACAGGGCACATTTGTAAACACATTGCGCCAGGTTATTTTATTTATGCTGATGTGGCTCATTTACAGAAATGAAATGAACGCCGGGCAATTGGTTACCATGCAGGTATTTTCATTTTTTGTTTTCGGGCCGTTACAACAAATAGGAGAAATAATAGTTTCTTACCGTGAAGCAGAAGTATCGCTTAATAATTTTGATCTTCTGATGAAGAAGCCCCCGGAGCTTACACCTGCTAATCCTAAGCACATCGGCGATATTACCTCACTGGTTTTTGATCAGGTAGGATTTAAACACCAGACGGCTTCGCAAAAAGCAATTGACGACATCAGTTTCTCTGTAAAAACAGGAGAAACCATTGCTTTTGTTGGCCCATCAGGCAGCGGAAAATCGACTCTGATGAAACTGCTTGTAGGCCTCTACCGGCCGCAGGATGGCAAGATCTTATACAACGGCATCGATGAAAATAACATCAGTTTTGAGGACCTGCGTAACCAAGTTGGATTTGTAACGCAGGATACCAATTTGTTCAGTGGCTCTATACGGGAAAATTTAATGTTTGTAAACCCGGCGGCTACAGAAGATGATATGTTCAATGTTTTGAAAAAAGCCAGCGCAACCGCACTTTTATCCAAAGCGGAGAAAGGTCTGGATACATTATTGGGTGAAGGCGGACTGAAATTATCCGGCGGCGAAAAACAAAGAATATCCATTGCCCGGGCCTTGATCAGAAATCCAAAGCTTTTGATATTTGATGAAGCAACATCAGCATTGGATTCATTAACGGAAGAAGAAATTACCAATACGATCCGGGACATATCAGCATTAAAAGAGCAGATCACTATTCTTATTGCGCATCGCCTCAGCACCATTATGCATGCAGACAGAGTCTATGTGTTGGAAAAAGGAGAAGTAGTGGAAACAGGCACGCATGACTCACTGCTCGAAGAAAAAGGATTGTATTATGCCATGTGGCGGCAGCAGATCGGCGAAAGAAAAAAACTTATTGGTAAAGCGTAGCATTATGGATCTGCAATACTTTATAGGAATAGCAGGCGGCATTGTTTCTTCTGTAACTTTTTTACCGCAGGTACTAAAAATATGGAAAACAAGATCTGCTAAAGACTTGTCTATGATGACACTTTTTTTCCTAACGCTGAATGTCTCTCTGTGGCTGACTTACGGCATTATTTTGGGAGATTATCCGCTGATAGTTACCAATTCAATTGTGCTTTCGATGGTGCTCATGATGGTTTATTTTAAACTGACTTTTAAGAAGTAAAACGGTAAATTTTATGGCTGACCAAATTCCTACCCCTGGTTATTTTCAGAGCCTGTTTACCATGAAGTGCCCAAGGTGCAGGCGCGGCGACATGTTTAAGAACAGTAACTCTTATAAAAAGTTATCGATCAGCTATATGCTTGATATGCCTGATCATTGCCCGGAGTGCGGACAAAAATTTGATATGGAACCGGGCTTCTGGTACGGCACGGGATTTTTAAGTTATGGCCTCGCGGTACTTTTGTCAGTAATAACTTTTATTCTTTGGGTTTTGCTGATCGGTGTTTCGGTAAAAGAAGGTGACTATCGAATATTTTGGTGGCTTGGTGTAAATGCGGCTATTCTACTGGTTATCCAACCATGGCTGATGCGCATCAGCAGAGTGCTTTACATCCGATTTTTTGTAGGTTACGACAAAGATTATAAGAATACAAAACCTACGGAATACGGCTAAGTCTTCATGCAAAGAAGGAAAGTTTTGCAAAGGGGCAAAGAAATTTTGCGGTCTTATTTTCCTTTACCCCTTTGCGTGAAATACCTAACTCTTTTTTAAATTAAAAGTCAAAGGCACATTTAATTTAAAACTGAAATTCCTTCCCATATTGAAAACGCCCGTCCTGCCTGTAACCAAATTTTGCGCTGCATATTTTAACCTGCTCAGGTGATTCTGATAGGCCACGTCTGTAATATTATTCGCAGCAAAATTTACAGTGAATAAAATATTTCCTTTTTTATTCGCTATGTCAGCCCCTGCGCCCGCATTAAACAGCGAATACCCTGCGGTAGCGGTTTCCGTATCAAATGCAGTAAACGCCCTGCTCTGTTTGAAAACATTATCCAGCTCTGCTTTCATGTAAATATTTTTAAAAACGGCTCCGGCTTTTTTAAAATTGGCGCGGAGTTCAGTAAGCAATTTCGGCGCAGGAATGAAAGGGAGATTTTTAGTCCCTTCTATAGATTCTTTCAGTGACCCTGCAACATAAGAAAATGTATTTTGAAAATGGAGCCAATCTACCGGGTGAGGATGAATGTCAATGCTCGTTTCAATGCCTGCGAGTGATGCTTTTCGCTGATCGAATGTAAAAGCAAGATTGTCTTCGCCGTTATTGTTAACGATAGAATCTCCGCCGGTGACAGATTCCAGTTTCCTGTAAAAAATAAAATTTTTAAATGAATTAATGTAACCTGCCAGGTTAAAGGAAATGTGATCGCTGTTAAGTTCTACGGAGGCATCTGCCTGTGTACTTACTTCGCTTTTCAGATTTCGGTCGCCGTATTCATAACGTATTGTTCCTTCATGCACACCGTTGCTTGCAAGCTCGGGTATGCTCGGTGCACGAAAAGCACGGGCAATATTAAGTTTGAGATTTACGTGCTTATTTGCTTCAAAAGCAAAACCTGCACTACCGGAAAAATTGCTGAAATTTTTTGTAAAAGCATCTCCTTTAGGTGCACCGGTTTCATCAATCAGCTGAGCGGCTTCCAGCCTGCGCCGATCATATCTTGCTCCGCCGCTTACCGTCAGTTTATTGATGGCTTTTTCTGTAAAAACAAAAATGCCGGCATCGGTTAAATTATAATTAGGAATAAGTTGTTCGATTCCCCTGTTTGTATTTGTTTGATACATACCGTTTGATCCGATGGAAGGCTTCCAGCCATTCTTCTCCTTCAACAGGAATCTCGCTGCGTAGGTTGTTGTTTTCAGATCAAAAAATAAAGCACGCTCAGAAAGATCATCCGCATTTCCGAATTCCTCCCGCTGATTTCTTTGAAACCCGAGGTTCAGAGAAAGATTATTGGATCCCAGTTTAAAATTATTGTCTGATGCTATCTTGAAATGCCTAATGTGCTGGTAAGGGGTATATGGCGTGGTACTGTTAAAATCTGCATCTGTAACAGTTTCTTCCGCACCGCCTGCTATTACTTTGATAAATTTTCCATCCGCATCCCTGTCTCCTTCTATTAAACCGGCCCGTAAATTAAAGTTGCTGATAAGTAAATGGCTGAAACCCCAGTTACCGTTATACCCTACATAGCCTCCTGCATTACGCTCGTTGAACTTGGAGTTAAAAACATAACCATCGTATTTATTTTTGTAATCTGCCGCAGCTTTTACCGTACCGTGCACATTCCAATTAAAACCTTTCACATTTCCCGCAATATTTCCGAAAAGGCTGCGCAGCCTGTTGTTTGTATGATAGTTTGACCCCACATTAGTTTTAATAGTATTCATTACCACCGGTACATTACTGATGATATTCACCACACCTGCCATAGCATCACTGCCATAAACAAGGGAAGCCGGTCCTTTAAAAATTTCAATTTTATTCACGCTTTCCTGGTCTATTTCTATCCCGTGTTCATCGCCCCATTGCTGGCCTTCCTGCCGCACGCCATCATTCATTGTAAGTACGCGGTTGTAGCCCAGCCCTCTTATAACCGGCTTGGAAATAGCAGGCCCGGTACCGATAGCAGACACTCCGGCCTTTCTCGTAATTGCATCAATAATATTTGTTGATGCTGTTTGCTGCAACTCTTCTTTCCTCATTACAGAAACCTGGAAAGGAACCTTCTTTAATTGCGAGGCCCTTGATACTCCTGTAACGATAACGGCGTTATTTTCTGTAACGGAAGAAAAAAGCAAAATGTCTTTTTTAGTATCTCCTTTAATGATGATCTGCTCGGCGTGCGTATTGTATCCTACATGTGAAAACTCTACGAGATGTGAGCCGTCCGGGACATTCCCTATAAAAAATTCACCGGCCGCATTTGAAAAAGTACCGCTTTTGATATCTGATAAGAAAACGGATACGCCGCTCATGGGCTTACCGGTAGCGGCATCTGTTACAATTCCGGAAAAGCTGCCTTTTAAATGATGACTTGATTTCTCACCGAATGCGTGAAGAGATGTAAGTAGAAGAAACAATGAAAAAAGATTCTTCATGAATAGTTATGTTATGGGATGCTGATTCAATCCGCGCAACAAACTGCATACCCTGCAGTGTCGTAACGATGAATTAAATTCTGATAAATAGATTTACAATAAGCAGATCTCTGATTCTGCTCAGACAAACATGTCACCGGAAGGGGGGCCGCGAAGGGAAGTATAAATCCTTTCAGAGGAGGTAAAAGAAATATCGCCGCACAGAGGAGGCGAAAAAAGAATAAATGTTTGAAATAAAATAAACGGTTCTTCAGCAGTGAAAGGTGATGTTACGGCTGAGCCATCCTGATCGCAATTAAAGCCTGAATGTCCGATGTAATGTTTCGCATTGCCGGTTTTAACTGATGTATTATCTATGTGCCCGGCAAACAGGCTGTGCAATACCAGCTTCGGAGTAATGCTGAATGCAAAAATGCATAGCATAAGACCGGAAAGACAGCGTATGTAAAGAGTTCTGTTCAAGAATGAATTATTGAAAGCAAACTACAGGTTATTATCTGAAATCGATTTCAAAGGTAAAATAAATCCTTAATTCTAATCGATATTTTCAATAATCCCCGCTATACCCTGCCCGCCACCAACACATGCCGTTACAATACCATATTTCTTTTGCATACGCTTCATATCATTTACAATCTGTATGGTGAGCTTGCAGCCGGTACACCCAAGCGGGTGCCCCAAAGCAATAGCACCACCGTTAATATTTACAATCTCCGGATTAACTTTTAATTCCCGGATTACTGCCAATGCCTGTGAAGCAAAAGCTTCATTTAATTCAATAAGATCTATATCATTGAGAGACATGCCCGCCTGTTTTAAAACTTTCGGCACAGCTTCAACCGGGCCTATGCCCATGATGCGGGGATGCACACCGGCACTTGCACAATTAACTAATCTTGCTATTGGCTTAAGGTTTAATTCATTCACCATTCTTTCGCTCATTACGATCACAAAAGCCGCACCGTCGCTGGTTTGGGACGAATTACCTGCAGTAACTACGCCACCCGTTGCAAAAGCAGGTTTTAATTTTGCAAGTCCATCCACACTTGTATCTGGACGCACGCCTTCATCTGTATCTACGGTATAATTTTTTGTTTGTCTTTTGCCGCGTTCATCTAAATAAATTTGCTCTACATCTATGGGTAAGATTCCGCTTTTAAAATAACCTTCTTTTATTGCGTTACCGGCTTTTAAATGGCTGTTGTAGCTGAACATATCCTGATCTTCCCTGCTCACATTGTATTCTTTCGCTACAGCCTCTGCTGTAAGGCCCATGCTTAAATAATAATCAGGTTCATCCTTAGCAATCGCATAAGAAGGAACGGTCTTCCATCCCGCAGTAGGAACAAGGCTCATGCTTTCCGCGCCGCCCGCAATAATGCATTCTGCCATACCCGTGCGAATCTTTGCGGTAGCCATCGCAATACTTTCCAGGCCGCTGGCACAATAACGGTTTATTGTAATCCCGGGTGCATGAAAACCAACTGCCTTTGCCGCTATGATACGGCCTACCTGCAATCCCTGCTCGGCTTCCGGAACTGCATTGCCTACGATAACATCATCAATGCGTTTTACATCCAATTGCGGTACGCTTGCAAGCAAACCTTTGATAACATCTATTGCCAGATCATCCGGCCGTGTAAACCGGAATCCGCCTTTTTTACTTTTAGTGATGGCAGTTCTGTAACCGGCAACGATATATGCTTCCTGCATAATAAAAAATTTAAATAGTTGTTTATGCAACCATATGTCAAAGGTATCATTTACCGGGAAAAGAAAAAACTATAGATAAGGATTAGCCTGTTAAATAATACGCCAAATAATATGTAGCAGAAATTGACAATTCTCTGGTAAGAATTACTAAAAAGAAAACCGCAACCGTGTTCAGCAGGGTAATAAAAACGGATTGTTTATGCACTTTTCTTGATGCGATATAAGTGTAAGGAATGATCCCCAGAATAAGCACCCATAAGAAAACTGTTCCATCATAAGCTTCAAATAATTCATTTCCCGATACCAATTTCACCATACTATTCAGGAGAATAAAAAGTAAGGGTACTAATGTGAACCAGATAAACAAATAACTCCAAAAATGAATGCTGTACACAAGTTGCTTAACAAAAAGGTTATTCTTTCTATAGCAATACAACAGAAAAAGCAAGAAAGCAAAAAACGGGATTACAAAAAAGAACATGGACTTTTGGCACGAGACAAGATGATTATTAAATTCTGAGATGTACTCGCTCATTGCCATACCTTTTAATGCAGCTGCATTTTGGGTTTTCGCCGTCAGCCCCTTAACGTAAAAATCTGCAGCGTGATATTTATTTGTGGGCAAAATCGATTTGTATCCCCATAAAAAAAAGAAAACATTCAGCCACAAAAACATCGAGACCGGCTTTATATGTGAGTTGATCCTCCCTACGATAAATTCGTTGGTAAGAAAACCCGGGCGAAAGAGCAGGTATTTCAGATCCCTGAATATTTTAAAATCGAAATGTGTGAAGTCTTTAAATGCGTTCCTGAAAAAAGGCCTTATTTTCAGCTGATCAGTGTGAAACTTTTGCTGGCCGCAGGCTCCGCAATACTTCTCCTTTAATACATTCCCGCAATTAGCACAGTAGTTCATGTTTTAAAAATATGGAAATTTAATTGGCCCGGCAAAAGAGCTGCAAGAGGATGCAAGTACAATAATTTTACGCGTTATAACTAATACTTATTTTTGCTGCAATATGTATTCATTAATTCGCAGTGTGCTATTCTTATTCGATGCTGAAAAGGTTCATTATTTTGCCATGAATGTTTTGAAGATATGCTGCAGTAACGATTTTTTAAAAAAACAAATCCAAAATACATATACACCGAAGGCTCAAGCAATCTCTGCTTTTGGACTTTCGTTTACAAATCCCGTCGGGATGGGTGCAGGCTTTGACAAAAATGCAAAATACCTCAATGAACTTGAAGCATTGGGTTTTGGGTTTGTAGAAATCGGTACAGTGACACCTTTTCCGCAGGAAGGCAATGAAAAACCACGTTTGTTTCGTTTGCCAAAAGATAAAGCCCTTATAAACAGAATGGGTTTTAATAATGAAGGAGTGGAAGCTGTGGCTGAAAGATTGAAGGCTTGGAGAGAGAAAAACGACCTACGCCCAACTACCAACGACCAACTAAATAGAAAAAAACTCATCATAGGCGGAAACATCGGAAAAAATAAAAACACCCCCAACGAAGATGCCTGGAAAGACTATGAAATTTGTTTCAAAGCCCTGCATCCTTATGCAGATTACTTTGTGGTAAATGTGAGCAGCCCTAATACACCCGGTTTGCGTGAATTACAGGAAAAAGAGTCGCTGAGGAAAATATTGACAGGGTTGCAGCAGTTAAATATTAAAACCGCTGAGCCAAAATCAATATTGTTGAAAATTGCGCCGGATCTCACTATCCAACAAATAGATGATGTGGTGGACCTTGCTAAAGAAATAAATCTGGATGGGCTGGTAGTATCTAACACTACTATAAATAGGGGAAATCTGAAAACCTCATCATCAGAGCTTCAAACAATCGGTGCAGGTGGCCTCAGCGGTTCTCCTTTACAGATCAGATCAACAGGAATGATAAAATATATGCGTGAGAAAACTAACGGACTTATTCCGGTTATTGCCAGTGGTGGTATATTTACCGGCCGGGATGCTGCCGAAAAGCTCCAAGCCGGTGCTTCGCTTATACAGGTATGGACAGGATTTATTTATGAAGGCCCGGCGATTGTAAAAAAAATAACGAAGTATCTTGCGAAGGATAAGAATAGTATTGAGTATTGAGTATTGAGTATTGAGTATTGAGTATTGAGTATTGAGTATTGAGTATTGAGTATTGAGTATTGAGTATTGAATATTGCATTATAGCGGTACAACGCGTAACAAGTAACGAGAAACAAAATTTATGGAACATTTATTTACGTCAGAGAGCCTCATTAGTTTTTTTATTTTGGTTATTTTAGAGGTGGTGCTTGGCATTGACAATGTGATCTTCGTGAGTATCATCATGAACAGGCTCAAAGATGATAAACAAAAGAAAAAAGCCCGTCGTTTCTGGATGATTTCGGGTATTATCATGCGCAGCCTTTTATTAATGGGCCTTGGCTGGCTGCTATCACAAAAAGGAAATTATATCATTCCTGAAAGTTGGTTTGGGAAAGGGTTTGACCTCGCTAGCATTGTAATGTTGCTTGGTGGCTTGTTCCTTATATATAAATCAGTCAAGGAAATACACGGCAAGCTGGAAGGTGAAGATCATCACGGAAGCACCGAAGGAAACAAGCTCACATTGGGAAAGGCTTTGGTGCAGATCATTATTATAGATGCCGTCTTTTCGTTTGACAGTATTATTACTGCAGGAGGCACAGCAAAATATGTTGAGATCATGATAGCGGCTGTTGTAATTGCCATGACGGTTATGTTTCTCTTCAGTCCTGCAATATCCTCTTTCATACATAAGCACCCTACGTTAAAAATGCTGGCGCTCTCTTTTCTTGTCATGATAGGTCTGAGTCTTGTCATGGAAGGTTGGGCACCCGAGAAAGCGCACAGTATGGGCCTTAAAAACTATATCTATTTCGGTATGGCCTTCTCTTTTATAGTAGAGATCCTGAACATGGTTATGATGAAGAGGCAGCAAAAAAAGCGGGTTGTGCGACTTAATGAAAAATTCCCGGATCCGTCGATAACACAAGATAACCCCACAGATACAGCACATTAACCTATAGAAAGGAGGATCGCAGCAGCAAGACCGGCTGTTTCGGTGCGTAAACGAGTATTGCCAAGGGATACCGCTGTAAAATCATTTTGGAGAGCTATCTCAATTTCGTCAGGAGTAAAATCCCCTTCCGGCCCTATCAGTATAGACACATCTCCGAGATCTGATTGAGCTTTTAGTAGGGATTTATTTCCGCTGATGCAATGCGCTATCAACTTTCGCCCCTCCTTATCTTTTTGTGAATTGATATAATCCGTAAACTTTCGGGGCTCATGCAGAGCGGGCAACCATGCCTGCTGCGACTGCAACATTGCGCTTATAAGGATACCCCGCATTCGATCATATCGAAAATGCTGTTTTTCTGTTCGGGTACATAATATAGGAATAATTTCTGTCACACCTATCTCTGTGGCTTTTTCTAAAAACCATTCAAAACGACTGTTATTTTTTAGAGGAGAAATGGCTATACTAACTCTTTTCCACTTAGGATCTGTGATGCTTGTAGCTGTAATTTCTACGCTGCATTTTTTCTTATGGGGATCCATTATGCGTGCAGTGCATACTTTTCCCAAGCCGTCAGTAAGCCTGAGCAACTCACCCGCTTGCATCCGCAGCACCTGCACAATATGCCTGGAATTTTCTTCATTAAGAATGAGTTGTCTTTCCCCGGTGGACAAAGCATCGGAATAAAAAAAAGGGAGCTGCATTTATAAAAACATTTTTAAAACGGCGCTTCATCATCAAATTGCCCATCATTCATTTTACTTCCTTTCTGAATGTAGAGTTTAGCGCCATCATCACCGCCTCCTCCCTGCACCGGCTTCCAACTGCCTGCACCAAGGTTTGGATTAAATTCTGTGCCCCCTTCCTCTTCTACAAACTTTTGAATATGAAGTAATGCTCTAAGCTTCACAGTATCTAAGCTACCGTTTCTGTGCTTTGCAATTTTTACCCAGGTTTCTCCTTTGTTGCTTTCACCCATCGCATCCGTATTCTGATCGTAGTACTCGGGGCGATAAAGGAACATAACCATATCCGCATCCTGCTCTATCGCTCCCGACTCCCGCAGATCACTTAATTGCGGTATCTTATTTCCCTCTTTCCTCTTTTCTACCTCACGACTAAGCTGAGAAAGAGCAATGATAGGCACCTGCAATTCTTTTGCTAAACCTTTAAGATCTCTTGAAATTTTACTGATCTCCTGCTCACGGTTGCTGTTTCGGTCTGCACTTCCGCTCATCAATTGTAAATAATCAATGATTATCAGTCCGATGTTATGCTTGTTCTTCAAGCGGCGGCATTTTGCCCGCAATTCAAAAATATTAAGCGCTGCAGAATCATCAATAAAAATGGGTGCCTTGCTCAGGCGATCTATGCCCTTTTTATACAACTGCTTCATCTCATGCTCCTCCAGTTTACCACGGGCAATTTTCTCGAGCCATATTTCGCTTTCTGCGCTCAGGATCCGTTGAACAAGCTGGCTGCTGCTCATCTCAAGACTGAAAAACCCGACTGCCGTAGGCTTGGTAGGATGCAGCGCAGCAGTACGTGCCAGGTTTAAGGCGAATGCAGTTTTACCCACAGAAGGTCTTGCAGCAAGAACGATAAGATCTGTAGCCTGCCAACCGTAAGTAAGCCTATCCAAAGAAGGGAAGCCCGTGGGTACGCCGGTAATATCATCCTGGCGATTCCGCATATCTTCTATACGGTTGATCGTTTTGACAAGCACCGTTTCTATGTCATCAAAATTTTTCCGAAGGTGATTATTTGTTATCTCAAAGAGTTTTGTCTCTGCCAGATCGAGCATATCAAACACATCAGTGCTGTCTTCATACGCATCCCCTATTATTTCTCCGCTGATACGGATAAGTTCTCTTTGTATAAATTTTTGTAAAACAATCCTGGAGTGCGCTTCAATATTTGCTGATGACACAACAGCGTTTGTTAGCTTTGTAACCGCATAAGGCCCTCCTACAAATTCCAGTTCTTCCCGAAACTTTAATTCTTCTACAACGGTAAGCAGGTCTATCGGCAGACTCTTAATAGCCAATGACTGCATTGCCTTGTAAATTTTCTGATGCGCTTCTACATAAAAACACTCCGGTTTCAGGATCTCAACCACAGTATCAAAAGCACTTTTTTCCAGCATTATAGCACCCAAAATGGCTTCCTCAAGTTCCTTAGCCTGCGGTGGTATTTTCCCGAAAATCATGCTTCCCGTCTCTAAAAGCGGTTTACGCCTGATCTTCCTGTCTTTATTAAAATTGGTTAACTCCATGTGTTCTTTTGTTCAGCAGTTGTAGTAAAGAATAGGACAATCAAATTGCCTTTTTGGTAACGCTAAGGTATATCCAATGGCGTAATATTAAATTAACATTCGCCTGTTATTAACTTTTAAATGCTAATTATTAACAGCTATTCACATCTTAAACCGCTTTATGAACGTGTTATCTACAATTTAATAAACACTCACATGTCTGTGTCTATTAAAACCTGCTGTTTTATCCCCAACATTTTGAAGCCATAAAATCATTTTTGCACCAATTGATTTTTGTGAGAAATGAAAAATATTTTTTTAATCAGTGGAAAAACACCATGATAATTTC
>JBGTJG010000384.1:0-4242 GCA_041745235.1 Ferruginibacter sp.
TGTGCCAATGAGAACTGGCATGGGCACAACTTTGAACTTTATGTAACAGTAAAAGGGAAGCCCAATGAAGAAACAGGTTTTGTTTTCGATGCAAAGAAACTGAGTGCAATAATAAAAGAACATGTAACTGAAAAACTGGATCATAAAAACCTGAACGTAGAAGTTGACTTCATGAAGGGGAAGATGTGTTCTATTGAAAATCTGATTGTGGGCATTTGGCGGCAACTAGAAAACAAAATGCCTGAAAATGTAAAGCTGCATTCTTTAAAATTGTACGAAACACCCCGAATTTTTGCAGAATACTTCGGGTCTGATGTCTAAAATCTAATTTATTATGTCTTCAAACAAAGTTTCTGTTTTTCGCAAAGAACACTTTAATGCGGCACACAGGTTACATAACCCTGCATGGGATGATGAAAAAAACAAAGCCATCTTCGGGAAATGTAATAATCCTCATTTTCACGGGCATAATTATGAAGTGATCGTAAAACTTACCGGGGTACCGGATCCCGCTACCGGTTATGTGATGGATATGAAATTACTGAGCGACCTGATCAACGAGAAGATCATAGAAAGATTCGATCACAAAAATCTGAATGAAGATTGTGCTGAATTTCGGAACATAAACCCCACCGCTGAAAATATTGTGATCGTAATGTACGATCTGTTGCGGCCGCAGATAAATGAAAACCTGGAAATGAAAATACGACTGTACGAAACAGAACGAAATTTTGTTGAATATCCTGCTTAATTAAGATTACTGATTAAAACTTTCCTGCTATGGCTTACAAAAAAACAGAATCCTACGACGAAAATGTAACAGAGGGACTTATCAAAAATTACCGCGAGACCATTTCATTACTTGGCGAAGATGCAGATCGGGAAGGATTACAAAAAACTCCTGAGCGTATAGCCAAAGCAATGCAGTTTATTACACAGGGATATGGGCAGGACGCAAAGGCAATTTTAGATTCTGCCAGATTTCATGAAGATGTAAATGAGATGATCATCGTAAAAGATATAGAATTGTACAGCATGTGCGAGCATCACATGCTTCCTTTTTACGGAAAGGCGCATGTGGCGTATATCCCAAATGGCTACATCACAGGACTAAGCAAAATAGCCAGAGTGGTAGACGTGTATAGCCGTCGACTTCAGGTACAGGAAAGGCTTACACATCAGATATTGGATGCCATTCAGGAATCATTGAAACCCCTTGGCGTAGCGGTTGTAATTGAAGCTGCTCATCTTTGTATGATGATGCGTGGTGTAGGGAAACAAAATTCCGTAACCACTACTTCCGCATTTAAAGGACAGTTTGAAAAAAATGAAACACGAAGCGAGTTTATGAAACTGATCAGTGCAAGGTTGCATTGATTCGAATACCAAATGCAAAATCCTAAAGCTTACCCAAATAATTTATGAAACACGCATACATTTTCCCGGGGCAGGGCGCACAGTTTTCCGGCATGGGCAACTTATTGTACGAAGGCAACGAAAAGTCTAAACTGCTTTTTGAAGAGGCAAATGATATTCTTCGTTTTCGAATAAGCGATACCATGTTTACCGGCACCACTGAAGACTTAAAGCAGACTAATATTACTCAACCTGCTATATTCATACATTCTGTTGTCGCATTCTATAACATTGAAAATGCACAGCCGGATATGGTAGCGGGCCACTCTCTTGGTGAATTTTCTGCGTTGGTTGCAAACGGTGTATTGAGTTTTGCTGATGCACTCAGCCTGGTGGCGGTACGAGCCAATGCTATGCAAAAAGCATGTGAAGCAAATCCTTCAACTATGGCAGCAGTACTTGGTTTGGCAGATGAAAAAGTAGAAGAAATTTGTCAGCATATAACAAATGAAAGTGGCGAAATCGTGGTAGCCGCAAATTACAATTGCCCCGGTCAATTGGTGATCAGCGGCTCTATGGCAGGTATAGAATTTGCCTGCGGACAAATGAAGGACGCCGGTGCAAAACGTGCATTGGTTTTACCTGTAGGCGGTGCATTCCATTCTCCGCTTATGATCCCTGCACGTCAGGAGCTGGCGGATGCAATCAGCCTGACAACTTTTAATGCACCCCGTTGTCCGGTGTATCAGAATGTCGTGGCTAAAGCTGTAACCGATCCTGCGGAAATAAAAGAAAACCTGATAGCCCAACTTACCGGGCCAGTAAAATGGACACAAAGTGTACAGGCGATGATTGCAGATGGTGCCACCACTTTCACTGAATGCGGCCCGGGGAAAGTATTACAGGGATTGGTTCTTAAAATAAATAGAGAGATGGTTGTGAATGGGGTGAATTAAGATGCTACAGAGGAATAAAAATTAATCACAGAGTTATACAAAAAAAAATCGAATCGATTACACGATTCGATTTTTTATTTATTGTGCCTTGTAAAATCAAATATCTAAAGTACTCAAAACGCTGTTCATGCTTCTTACAGCTTCAGCGCTTTTATTGAAAGCTGCCTGCTCTTCATCATTAAGTTTATAATCAATGATCTTCTCCCAGCCGTTCTTACCGATGATCACCGGTACACCTATGCAGATATCACTTTGCCCGTATTCCCCGTCGAGGTAAACGCAGCAAGGCAAAATCTTTTTCTCATCACGCACAATTGCTTCTACAAGCCACGCTCCCGCTACACCCGGAGCGTACCAGGCGCTTGTGCCTAATAAGCCGGTAAGTGTTGCGCCGCCGACCATTGTGTCTGCAGCTACCTTCTTTAAACGCTCTGGATCAAGAAAATTTGATGCAGGCACGCCTGCGTATGTAGCAAGCCTTGTAAGCGGTATCATGGTAGTGTCACCGTGACCGCCTACTACAACAGTTTGCAGATCATTCGGGCTGCATTCCATTGCCTGTGATAAATAATAACGGAAACGGGCACTGTCCAATATTCCACCCATTCCTATGATCTTATGTTTCGAAATGCCGCTTTGCTTCATCGCCAGGTAAGTCATCGTATCCATAGGGTTACTGATAACAATGATGATACAATCCGGGGAATACTGAAGCAAACTTTTTGTAACTGATTTTACTATTCCGGCATTAATGCCTATCAGATCTTCACGCGTCATTCCCGGTTTGCGGGGAACACCCGATGTAATTACTGCAACCGTGCTGCCGGCAGTTTTGGTATAATCATTTGTACTGCCTGTAATTTTTGTATCAAATCCTTCCAGCTGAGCTGTCTGCATAAGATCCATAGCTTTGCCTTCTGCTACACCTTCCTTAATGTCCACAATTACGAGTTCATCGCACAATTGTTTCCGGGCAATATTATCGGCACATGTTGCGCCTACTGCGCCCGCACCTACAACAGTAACTTTCATATCAATATTATTTTAGTAAAAGATTTTTGTGCCGCAAAGGTAAGTTTTTGGGTGGTTACCATATTGTTTTATATGCACGTTTACCCTGAACTTAATAAAAAAGCCCCTATAAAAAAAGGGACTTTTGTGCATTTAATAATCGTTTTCAGGAACTTTTGGTTTCAGCTTGGGATCGGGTTTCTTGTCTTCGGGTTTAGCCGGAGGAATAATAACTGCCTTAGTAGGTTCCTTACCATTTTCTTTTTTACGGTTAGTATCAGGGGCTGGAGGAGTCTCTTCAAAATACTGGTCTTTTAAGAATTCATCTCCGTCACTGTTTCCCTGTTCATCTTCGTTGCCTTCGCCCTTTTCCAGCGTATTTTGAAATGTAGCATCTGCAAAAATGGGATCGTTCTTCAATTCAGCAGGAGCAGTAAATGTTTTCTGAGCAGTATAGTCTGTAAACTTTGTATCCGCATACACCTTTTTCATAAAATTGCCCCAGGTAGGCCCCGCCATTTCCGCACCACCGCTGTTATTTGCATATATCGGAATGAAAGGGTCTTCACAACCCACCCATGTGCCCGCCAGAAGTGTAGGAGTGAAACCTATGAACCAACCGTCCGTATAACCGTTTGTGGTACCGGTTTTACCGGCTTTTTCTGTGGGGATATTATAACTGTTTATTCTCCTGCCGGTACCCGATTTAATAACTCCCTCCATCATTTTCACCATAGTATATGCATCAGATTCGCCAATGATCTGTTTACTCTGTGCTATAGGAAATTCATGAATGAGGTTACCGTTCTTATCTTCAATACGGGTTACAAAAACAGGTTCAGTATTGTAGCCTTTATTGGGGAACATGGTAAAAGCCTGCAGCATCTGCAGCATGGGTATTTCTGCTGCACCAAGTGAA
>JBGTJG010000385.1:0-5018 GCA_041745235.1 Ferruginibacter sp.
GCTTTGAAACCGCCATCTCTTTAAGTGGGGGCAAAAGGATTGACGTATTAAATGCTGTAGGTGCACCTAACAGTGATCCGGAAATTAAAAACGGCGATGCTGCTTATGCCATTTCTAAGCTTAAGCAAGCTACAATGATAAAGGGTTTTAAAGATCCTGAAGTATGGGCTAATCTTGGCGATGCCTACAGAAAAGCAAACGATGGCGGGGCAGCGATCCAGGCATATGATGCTGCACTGCAACTCAATCCTAATTATGCAAGGGCTATTTACCGCAAAGGCCGGCTATATCAAACACAGGGAAGAGGGCAGGAATCGCTTTATACCGGTTTTTACGATCAGGCAATAGCAAAGGATCCGAATTATGCACCGGTCTACAATACACTCTTTAATTACTATTACGAAACTGATGTGCCAAGGAGTGCTCAATATCTTGAAAAATGGTTGGGAGCATCAGATAACGATCCTAAAGCATGCTATTACAGGGCCAGCATGAAATATGCGCAGGGTTTATTTGCAGATGCAATTACAAAAGCAGATGAATGTATCACCAAAGGGGGTACCACAATATACCCGAATTTATACGGTGTAAAAGCGTTGGCTTACAACAGGCTCGGTGATTCTATGAATGCCAAGGCCAGCTACGAAGAATATTTTAAGAAACAATTGCCATCTAAGATCGGTGCCGGAGATTATTCTTCTTATGCCACTATTTTGCTCAAGATCCCCGGAAATGAAAACGAGGCTGCGATGTATGTTACTAAAGCGCTTGATCTCGACAGTGTAGAAGCAAACAGGGTTTCTTATATCAAGGCATTAGGCGAAGCATACCGGGCTCAGAATAACTATCTGGCATCTGCTGCCTGGTACAGCAAGGTATTGGACATTAAAAAGAATTATTCCAATCTTGATCTTTATAATGCAGGGTATGATTATTTCAGGGCGGGAAGATTTGATTCTTCTGTAATCATTTTTACAAAATACACGGTTAAATACCCTGAAGATGTATTCGGCTATTATATGGTAGCTAAAGCTAATACGGGAATAGACACCCTGCGTACGCAAGGGCTTGCTTTTAATGCTTATACAAAAGCTATAGAAGTAGGCGAAAAAGCGGCTGACCCGACTAAAGTAAAAGATCAGCTTGCGGGTTCTTATATATTTATGAGTCAGTACTATTTTGATATCAAAAAAGATAAAGCTACTGCCCTGAGTTATGCTGAGAAAGCTTTGGCAGTGGATCCCGAAAACAGTACCGCAATGGCACTGAAAGAATTTATAATGAAAAATAATCCCAATTCAAAATCAAAATCCGGATAGTAATAAGGGAAACGAACATAAGAAATACTATATAAGTTCCGGGGTAAAAGCCGGAACTTTTTTGCCTTATAAATAATTTTTCTAACCGTTGTAATGTGACCTGCGGGGTGTATTTTTGCGGACTCAATAATTTGTAAGCATGGAGTTTTTCTTTCTGCAAATAGTTCGAAATACCACGATCAATTACCTCCCCATCGTTTTGCAATTATTATTTGCTATAGGATTTGTAGCGACCATGATCCTTGGTTCAAGTCTTTTAGGTCCTAAAAGAAAGACCGCTGATAAGCTAGTGAATTTTGAGAGTGGCATTGAGATCAAAGGAAATGCACGCCAGCCAATGGCAATCAAGTATTTCCTTATTGCCATATTATTCGTACTGTTTGACGTGGAAGTAATATTCTTTTATCCTTATGCGGTAAATTTTCGTGAGTTGGGGTGGGAGGGCTTTATGGCAGTAGTTATGTTTGTCGGCTTCTTTCTTGCAGGGTTTATTTATATATTCAAGAAAGGTGCTTTGAAATGGGAAGAATAATTAAAAAATAAATAATGTCTCGTCCGGTTCAATATAATAATACAGTAAAATTTGCAGGCATTCCCGAAGGCCACATCGGTGAAGGCTACATGGCAACCAATTTCGAAAAGGTTGTAGGCCTTGCCCGTAAAAATTCCATCTGGCCCTTGCCCTTTGCTACAAGCTGCTGTGGTATTGAGTTTATGGCCACGGCTGCAAGCCATTATGACTTGGCGCGGTTTGGCTCAGAACGTATGAGTTTTTCCCCGCGCCAATGTGATCTTTTGATGGTAATGGGAACAATTGCAAAAAAAATGGGGCCGATCTTAAAACAGGTTTATTTGCAAATGGCAGAGCCGCGTTGGGTTATAGCGGTAGGAGCATGTGCAAGCAGCGGAGGTATTTTTGATACCTATTCTGTTTTGCAGGGAATAGACCAGGTAATACCGGTAGATGTTTATGTACCGGGTTGCCCGCCAAGACCGGAAGCAATATTAGATGGTGTAATGAAAATTCAGGAACTGGTGCATGCAGAGGGCTTGCGCAGAAGGCACAGTGATCAATACAAAGAACTTTTAGGAAGCTACGGAATAGAGTAGAAGACAAAAGATTTTAGACAAAAGAGTAAAGACAGGAAATAAATGTCCTTAAACAACGAGATAATTCAGCAACGGCTTACGGATAAATTCGGTGAAGAACTTACCGCATGGGGACAGCCTTATGGCATGCTGACTTTTACTGCACCCAAAGACCTCAACCTTAAAGTCCTTCAGTTTTTATTTGACGATGAGGAACTGAAATTCAGGTTCCTTACAGATTTACAGGCAGTTCACTATCCGGATGATAAAGGAGCTGAACTTGCTGTTGTTTACCATTTGCATAACCTTACAGATAATATTCGTATCCGGTTTAAAGTGTTTACTGATATATCAAAACCGGATGTTTTCAGTGCAACGGCGATATATCTTAGCGCTAACTGGATGGAAAGGGAAACGTATGATTATTACGGTGTAAATTTTATAGGCCATCCCAACCTGATCAGGATATTAAATGTAGATGAGATGGATTATTTTCCGATGAGAAAAGAATATCCGTTGGAGGATCAGACGAGGATAGATAAAGATGACGAAATGTTCGGCAGATAAATGAAAAACTTTTTAAATAAATATCGAATCCACATCAGGATTGTTGCAATTATTTTATTTGTTATTCTGGCAATCCTTAAATGGGTAAGCTATTCGGAAACAGGAGATAGAAATCAAATGATAGGTGCTGCCGTATGGTCAATTTTAGCCTTAGTATATATTCTGGGCATGATCATAATGATAAAGAATAACAAAATTGCAGCGGGGGCGTCTTTAAATAATAATTCCAAAGGCTCTGCGGAGTAAAGATCATATGAGCGCACATATTATTTTACCGGAAAGGAGTTTAGAAAAACAAACAACTACATTAAACCTCGGGCCAACCCATCCGGCTACCCACGGCGTATTTCAGAATATTCTGGAAATGGATGGCGAAAGGATTTTAAAAGCAACTTCCACCGTTGGATATATTCATAGGGCATTCGAAAAAATTGCAGAGAGACGCCCGCTGTACCAGATCACACCGCTTACTGACAGGTTAAATTATTGTTCATCACCCATCAACAACATGGGCTGGCACATAACCTGCGAAAAATTACTGAACGTTACGCTCCCGAAACGTGTTGATTATCTCCGTGTAATTATCATGGAGCTGGCCCGCATCAGCGATCACCTTATTTGTAATTCAATTGTTGGTGTAGATACGGGTGCTTTTACCGGATTTCTTTATGTGATGCAATACCGCGAACTGATCTATGAAATTTATGAAGAAGTATGCGGTTCCAGGCTCACGACCAACATCGGCCGCATTGGCGGATTTGAAAGAAATTTTACAAACAAAGCATTTGAAAAACTGGAAAAATTCCTGAAGGAATATCCAAAGACATTAAAAGAATTTGATAACCTGCTTCGCCGCAACAGGATATTTATGGATCGTACGACCGGCGTAGGTCCTATTTCTGCTGACCGTGCATTGAATTATGGTTTCACCGGGCCAAACCTCAGGGCAGCAGGTGTGGATTATGATGTGCGTGTGCATACCCCTTACAGCAGTTATGAAGATTTTAATTTTACAGTCCCGGTAGGAAAAACAGGTGATTGTTATGATCGTTTCTTAGTACGCCAGGATGAAATGTGGCAGAGCATAGAGATTATCAAGCAGGCATATCAAAAAGTACAGGAATTTAAAGGTGCCGAGGCAGAAGTATATCATGCGGATGCGCCATTGTATTACCTGCCGGAAAAGAAAGACGTTTATACAAAAATGGAAGCCCTGATTTACCATTTTAAAATAGTGATGGGCGAAACAGAAATGCCGGTGGGTGAGGTGTATCAATCAGTAGAAGGCGGAAACGGTGAGCTTGGTTTTTACCTGATCAGCGACGGCGGCAGAACCCCGTACAGATTGCATTTTCGCCGGCCGTGTTTTATTTATTACCAGGCATACCCGGAATTGATACAGGGAAGCATGCTCAGTGATGCTATTATTACTATGAGCAGCCTGAATTTGATTGCAGGAGAGCTGGACGGATAAAAAAATATTTGATGATTAAATTTTCGGACGATAAAATGGCGAGGGTGCAAACCATAATAAAGCGCTACCCGGAAGGGAAACAAAAAAGTGCTTTACTGCCGGTATTGCATATGGCTCAGGAATCATTTGACGGCTGGCTTGATGTGCCTGTAATGGATTATGTAGCGGAGATATTGTCTCTTGAACCTATAGAAGTGTATGAGGTGGCGAGTTTTTACAGCATGTATAATTTAAAGCCTGTCGGTAAATTTATTTTTGAGGTATGCCAGACAGGCCCGTGCATGATAAATGGCAGCGACGAAATTATCAGTTACATAAAAGAAAAACTGAACATTGGCGTTGGAGAAACCACTGCAGATAAGATGTTTACTTTAAAGACGGTGGAATGTTTGGGGGCTTGCGGTTATGCGCCGATGATGCAATTGGGAAAAGTATACAGAGAGCATCTTACAAAAGAAAAAGTAGATCAGATCATAGAGGAGTGCAGAATGAAAGTTGTACAGAATAACTAAGAAATATTTAAGAATGGAAGCAATCATCCCTTATTTGAACTTCAACGGAAATGCAGC
>JBGTJG010000386.1:0-6091 GCA_041745235.1 Ferruginibacter sp.
ATCCGGCTTTCGAGCGGTCGGCTCTGAAAATAATTGTCGCTAACGGTTTCTGATGTTCTTAAAACGGTACCTTCAATCCGGATCTGCCTCTCTAATTCTTTCCAAAATAAAACCAAAGCGACCTGATCATTTACTAACATATCCTGTGCCTTTCGGCTCTTATAATTAGTAAAAAATTCAAACCCTTCCGCATGCATACCTTTCAGTAACACAATTCTTGCAGAGGGCCTACCTGTACTGTCAGCTGTTGCAAGGGTCATAGCATTAACTTCATCTATGTTACTTGCAAGTGCCTCATGCCACCAGCGGGAAAATTGCTCAAAGGGTTCTGAGGCCACATCCTCTTCTGATAACGAGCGCATTTGATAATCTTTCCTGATATCTGCAATGTTATTCATATTGCCGGGTCCTGTTTTAGAGCCAAAACTAATAATATTTGTATATTTAATACGGGCAGCAATAATCCCTACTAACGTATCTTATCCATAAATATAGGCTATCAACCCGAAGATATTGACAGATGCCGAACTGATAAAAGGTTGCATAAAGGAAGACGCCTCCTGCCAAAGGGCTTTATTCCAACGGTTTGCAAGCACTCTTTTGGGTGTATGTCATCGCTATGCCCGCAACAGAGAGGATGCTGAAGATATATTGCAGGATGCCTTTATCAAGATCTTTAAAAAGATGGCCCAATTTAAAGGTGAAGGATCCTTTGAAGGTTGGATGAGGCGGGTGGTGGTAAATACCGCATTGAAAAAATATACCGTAAGTCGATACACAAAAGAATTTTCCGTTGGCGAAGTTTCCGAGCCTTCAGTGGGAATGCTGAGCGATGCGCCCGCTTTTAATCACCTCAGTGAAAAAGATCTGTTGGCCCTTATAAATAATTTGCCGGATGGGTACAGGCTGATCTTTAATTTATATGTGATTGAAGGATATCAGCATGATGAAATAGCTGAAATGCTGGGAATTCAGCCCGGCACCAGCAGAAGCCAGTTGGTGAAAGCGCGACAGCTCCTGCAGAAAGAAATAATTCAGATACAAAAAGTAGCCGTATAAAAAGGCCAATATTATAAGATGAAAAATAATTTATTTGACAGCTATATAAAAGAACAGCTCGGCGGTTATCGCCCTGAGGTCCCTTCACATATATGGGATAATATAGCTGCAGAAAGCAGTAAAAGAAAACCTATCGGGTTTTGGCAAAGTATCAGCGCTATCAAAAAAGCAGGCTTTGTAATACTCCTGTTAGTAACATTGGGGAGCCTCACCTATTTAATATCGAACAATAAAGTTTTGCCGGCATATGCTGCTTCGGATAAAAATACGCGAATCAATTACAATTCGCCTTCTGTTGTAAAGCAAACTGATATACACACCTTTACTTCCCCCGCAGATCCTGTCGAAAAAGAGCCTTCGAATTTTCTGCAAAGAGAAACTATTCTCACTGCCGGATCACCTGTGGTACCGACCGATAATTATAATACAATTTCCCGTGCCGGAAAGCTCAGCATCAATATTGCAAATTCACCTTTCAACAATGAGGGCGTTCAAATAACTCCTGAAAACACCGGTAACTCATCATTATTTCCATACAATAGCTTTTTCTCTGTTTTGCATTCGGGATCAGCCTTTACACCGCAATTGAAAATGCCTTTATTACCTGCCCCTGCATTTATCCCATGCCCGGAGCAGGATGCAGCAGGCAATAAAAGATACATTGAAGTATATGCCGGGCCGGATTATGCCTTCCTTAGTTATTCTGATACAGCTAATTCCGCCTATATGCAGCAACGAAAGGCGAGTACGAAACTTGCATTTGCATACAGTGCAGGCCTGCGCTATACTAAAGTTTTCGGAAGTGGTATGAGCATAAGAACGGGGATTAATTACAGTCAGGTAAATGAAACATTTAACTCCGTAAAAGGGCAGGAAACGAGGAACGTTTATATTACTAATACAACCGGGGATACAATCGGAACTTCAACTGTAACAGGAACGCTTTATAAACAGAGCACAAACATTTACCGCAGCATAGATATTCCGCTTACCGTAGGGTATGAACTGGGCAACGGAAAATTGCACGCAAACGTGAACGCCGGGGCCATTGTAAATCTTTACAGTAAAAAGACCGGGTTTGTTCTTGATAACAGCGGTCAGGCAGTAGATGTAAATTCTGATAAAACCGCTCCGGCATACAGATATAAAACCAACACGGGGATAAGTGTTACCGGTGCGGTCTCGCTGTATTATAAACTAAATGAGAAACTGCATGTTCTTGCTGAACCCTACGTCAGGTACAGTCTGTCACCGGTCACAAAACCTGACCTTACCTTAAAAGAAAAATATCATTCGGCCGGCCTGCGGGTAGGGTTGCGAATGGATCTCCCTTGAGGCAACATATTTTAATAACGCAGAATCTATTCAGGAGACATTTAATTATGAAGTGGATAAAAGTTTTAATACCCTGTTTTATATTGCTTTTTTTACAGGGCTGTCAGAAAAATATTGATGCATTTATTCCGGACGCCATTCAAATGGCTTCAGAGCCGGTTTGGCAAAACAGCGTATCCCCGAATGCACCTGTTTTTGCACTGAAAAATGAGCTGCGCAAACCCTTTCTAAGGGATAGTTTTCCTTATTCTAACACCGGCACCTTTTTCCTTTCCGGCAATGTGTCATTAACTATACCTGCAAACGGTCTTATAACCGGCATCGGAACAGTGCCGAGCGGCGATATTAAAAGAGAATCCTTAATACTGCTGAAAAAAGGTGATTTAATTTCTATGAGCATGCCCACCGTTAGCAATGGTAGATTATTGATTTCCGGCGGTGCTTATTTTTTAGGGCTTAAAAACAATAATGCAGATCTATCAGTTGCTCCGGGTAAAAAACTCAATCTGCATTATAATTTTAATGTTCCGGCTCCCGGTATGAAATTGTTTAACGGAATTGAAGATATGGCGGGCGGCTTTGACTGGATATTGAACACCGATACTTTTTTTAACCGGGTAATCCCCGCAATTAACGGTGGGTACGAAGTACACACGAACGGGTTAAAATGGCTGCATACCGCAAGGTTCTCAGATACTCTCGGCGCTCCTCATACCTCATTAACCCTGAAGTTACCCGCCAATTATACCAACAGCAATACCGTATCTTATATTGTATTTAACGATCAGCACAGTGTAGCGCCATTAACCGGGAATGCAAATACCAGAACATTTGTTTCGGGAAATTTACCCGTGAATCGGCTTGTAACAGTAGTTGTGATTTCTAAGCAGGCAGGAGATTACTATCTGGGCAAAATACCGGCTAATACGTCTGTCTCCTCTTCCGGCGGGAGCACACCCGAAATAATGATCACGCCCCTACTTACGCCATTACCTGCTGTAAAAGCATTTCTAGAAAGTTTATAGTTTAGTTTGACAGGTGAGCGGCTGTCTCTGAGAAGAGGCAGTTTCTTATTTTAAGATGTATGCATAATATTCAACCTTTTCTTCATTGTATCTTTAATGAATGCACAATCGGATAAATCCTGATATTGATATCATTTCTTATATCCTCGAAGCGGTATTGAGGGAAAAGCCTGAAGACGGTTTTTGCCAAAGCCTGCAACAGCAATACCGGGAACGTGGCGGCCTCAGTAAAAAGCAGCTCGAAGGGTTAATGGGAAAAGCTGAAAAAATTTCGGGTATTCACCCGGGCAGGTTGGCCACATTAGAGGCAATTATCAAGAAAAAGCATGTAACACACAGATCCCAAGTAACTAAAGTACAGGCGGAACCGGAAAAAGATGATGAGGCGGGAGTAATGCTGACTGCAATTTTAGAGAAATATCCGCAACATAAACGGGTAATGCTGTTTAATAGCAATTTTGAAAAAGACGGTAAGTTATCAGGAGCCGATAAAGAGGAATTGGTGCGCTTTTATAAATTGCTGGTCTGATTATAGCCGATACAGCATAGGCATGCATTAAGGATAAATCTTTTGCAGTAAATATTGGATTATTTCACTTTTATATGTAACATTGCATTGGAATCGCTAATGTACCTACCCGGGACACACGCTTCAGCATGAAAGCCCTTCCATCAAAGAACACATTTTCAACCACAATTTTTTTACAGAACCACAGCGAATTTTTTGACACGCATTTCTGACATTCTATGTACGATATTTTACAACTGAACGAACTGCTCGTTCCTGAGCTGCATGATATTGCAGAACAGCTTGGTATTCCCAACATCCAAAAACTTAATAAAGAAGCCCTTACCAAGGCCATCTTGGAAAAACAATCCCCCATGAGCACAGAAAAAAATCCTGCAGACGAGAAGCCCAAAAGAAAACGTATTGCGAAAGCCGAACCGCCTGCAGAATTGCATGTGGCTCCGGAAGTGGCTGCACAGGAAGATATGCCCCCTGCACCACCCTCAAAACCCGGTGTAATTAAAGCAAAAAAGCCTGCTCCGCGACCGGCAGAACAACCCACGCAGGAAAAAAAGCAATTCAAAAAAGAGAGGCAGGAAACACAACCTGATGAGGAAGAAGACCTGCAACCTATTACCGGTGAGAGTACTACTATCCCTGCAGCTATAGCGCAGATGCTGCAGGAAGAGGACATTCAGCAGCCGGAAACGGCAATGGATGAGCCGGTATTTCAAACTCGCGAACGTCCTCAGCAAAAGCAACAACCGGTCTTCAATATAGAATTTGACGGAATAGTACAGGGCGAAGGTGTACTGGAAATGATGCCTGATGGCTATGGTTTCCTGCGCAGCAGCGATTACATGTACCTTTCTTCGCCCGATGATATATATGTTTCTCCGTCTCAGATAAAATTATTCGGTCTAAAGACCGGTGATACAGTTTACGGATCTGTACGTCCGCCAAAAGAAGGCGAAAAATATTTTGCTTTATTAAAAGTTAATACGATCAACGGCAAGTCGCCGGAAGAAGTACGTGACCGCGTACCGTTCGATTATCTCACGCCATTGTTTCCGTTTGAAAAAATGAACCTGACGACCAGGTCTGATAACTACAGTACGAGGATCATGGATCTGTTTACACCCATCGGTAAAGGACAACGTGGCCTTATTGTGGCGCAGCCTAAGACCGGTAAAACAATGTTGCTGAAAGAGCTGGCAAACGCCATTGCAGAAAACCACCCTGAATGTTACCTGATGATCGTGCTTGTAGATGAGCGCCCGGAAGAGGTTACAGATATGGAGCGCAGCGTGCGTGCAGAAGTGATCGCATCTACTTTTGATGAGCCGGCAGAAAAACACGTAAAGGTTTCCACCATAGCATTGAACAAAGCAAAACGCCTGGTAGAGTGCGGCCATGATGTGGTGATACTTTTGGATTCTATAACCCGTTTGGCAAGGGCACACAATACTGTGGCACCAAGCAGCGGAAAGGTTTTGAGCGGCGGTGTAGAAGCAAACGCAATGCAAAAGCCAAAACAGTTTTTTGGAGCAGCACGTAAAATAGAGAATGGTGGCTCTCTTACCATTATTGCAACAGCCCTTGTAGATACGGGCAGTAAGATGGATGAAGTGATCTTTGAAGAATTTAAAGGAACAGGTAATATGGAGCTGCAGCTGGAGCGCAAATTATCCAACCGACGCATTTATCCTGCAATTGATATCGTTTCTTCTTCTACACGCAGAGATGATCTGTTGCTGGATAAGGATACCTTCCAGCGCATGTGGGTACTTCGTAAGCATATGGCAGATATGAACCCGGAAGAAGCACTGAAAACATTGCTTAATAACATGAAAGGAACTAAGGATAATGCTGAGTTTCTTACCAGTATGAACGGGTAGTGATAATTGAAATTTTATTTGAAACATGCTGAGTGATCAGCATGTTTTTTTTGGAATACGAAGCTTATCCTATTTAATCTTTACAAAAATCGTTTCGTTAAATTTGTCGCTCTTAACCGGTGGCAATAGAAAAAATAACCATAGAAAATTTTTTAGATCTTTCAAAATCACATCCCATATTGGATGTGCGCAGTCCCTCTGAATATACCCCGGCACATATTCCCGGTGCACACAGCACCCCCTTGTTTACTGATGAAGAAAGAAAG
>JBGTJG010000387.1:0-3699 GCA_041745235.1 Ferruginibacter sp.
GGGCATTTTTACCCGTTTCTATCATAATTCAAAAAATAAAAGGAGCCTTAGCGAAGATCATATAACCGCCATTTTCGAAGATAGGGAGGGGATCGTTTGGGTAGGAACTCACAATGGACTAAATCGACTTGATCCAAAGAATTATAATATCACTCGTTATCAGTACAGCCCAAGGGACTCAACCACGCTAAGCAATAACCAGGTACGGGCAATTTACGAAGACCGCAAGGGAACACTTTGGATAGGTACCGGAAGTGCATTTATGGAAAATCCTGCGAACGCCGGAGGGCTTAATCGCATGGACAGGAGAAAAGGAACCTTTATCCGCTACTTGCACAATCCGAAAGACCCGCAAAGTCTTATTGATAATAGAGTGCGGGCAATTTATGAAGATAGCCGGGGCATTTTCTGGATAGGTACAGGGGGCGATGGTTTACATACTATGAACCGGGCAACAGGCACTTTTCAACGCCACCGTTTTAATCCTGCGGAACCTGAAAGCCTTAGCCGCCCGCCTTTAAAAGAAGTTAACTTATGGGCAGAAGACCATATCACTTTTATTATAGAAGATGCGGTTGGATCAATATGGATAGGAACATTAGGAAATGGAATTAACCAATATGATATAAAAACAAAAAAGATAAAACACTATCCGGCATTTAAAGATCCTGTAACAGGTATGCAGCAAGACAATGCGTGGTGGGCGTTCTCTTCAAGGGATGAGGTACTTTGGATCGGGTATTGGCAGGGCATGTTTAAACTTGATCCTTTGCGAACGAAGATTCCCTATTTTGTTACCGTTGGCCCGGTCACAGGTATTTATAAAGATGTTTCAGGTGTATTGTGGTATGGTGGGCATCGTTCGGGATTGATACGAAAAGATCGCAAAAATGGAACCGAGCAGCGATTTATTCATGATCCAAATAATTCATTAAGCATAAGCAATAATGATATTAATTCTATTCATAGAGATAGGCACGGCATACTTTGGATTGGCACTAACAATGGGTTGAATCGTTTTGAGGAGAAAAGCGGCACGTTTGTCCGCTATGTGTCTAAGGAAAAAAAACATAGTCGTTTCAGTGATGATTACATTTGGTGTCTTACAGAAGACCGGAAAGGATGGCTCTGGTATGCGACACGTTATGGCTTAGTTCGCATGAATCCCGAGGGTGGTGCTCTTACACGGTATCAACATCATCCCAAAGACACGAATAGCCTCAGTAGCAACGCTGTTAAAGTCATATACGAAGACCGGTCAGGTTATCTTTGGATAGGAACGTATTTGGGAGGTTTAAATCGGCTTGATCCTGAAACCGGAAAGATTCAACGCTTTCTTTATGGAACTGATGTAATCTGCATTCTTGAAGACTTTGAAGGTATTTTTTGGGTAGGTACAGTGAGCGGTCTTTACAAAAGCAACGCTGATAAAAGCAGTTTTTATCGCTTTCGCAATCCGAACAAAGAAATACTGGCAAACACTGTGGTTTCTGGAATATTGGAGGACAATCAAAATACTTTATGGGTAAACACATCCATCGGTATTTTAAAACTAAGTCCCAGACGTGACGAACTATTTATCTACAATAGCAACCTGAACGTTTATACTCGGAGTGTTAGTTATAAATCACGGAATGGAGAGTTTTTTTTTGGTGACCGAAATGGGTATTATGCTTTTTTCCCCGATCAATTAAGGGGAAATCCAAACCCACCGGAAATAGTGATAAGCGAATTCCGGTTAGCAGATGAACCTCAAAGTAATGTGAGACCTTTAAAGGCTCCGCTTACTCAGACAAGAGAACTTAGGCTTAAGCGTAATCAGAATATGTTTTCTTTTGATTTTGCTGGTATTCACTACAGTAACCCTGATGAAAACCAGCACCTCTTTTTACTTGAAGGTTTGGATAAAGACTGGCGTAAAGGAGGTGAAGAAAAAACTGCATATTACTATAATGTACCCCCGGGCCGTTACATTTTTCGGGTTAAAGCCGCCAATAGTGATGGAGTTTGGGCTGACAAGGCGATCACTGTAATCATTGATCCGCCATGGTGGCGAACCTGGTGGGCTTATGGTAGCTACGCACTGTTGCTGATCTTGGGGATATGGGGCATTGTTGATTATCGTTCGCGGCATTTACGGCGTGAATTGGAACTGAGAAGAAAAGAACAGCGCCTTACTGAATTGCAGCAACAAAAAACCGAATTGGAAATGTTGGCATTAAGGGCACAAATGAATCCCCATTTTATTTTTAATTCTCTTAATTCTATTAACCGGTTCATTCTTGAAAATAATAAACATGAAGCCTCGGAATACCTGACCAAATTCTCAAAGTTGATTAGGCTTATACTAAACAATTCCCAGGCTGCCTTCGTGCCACTGGAAAGTGAATTACAATCCCTGAATCTATATCTTGAATTAGAATCTTTACGATTCGATGAACATTTTGACTATAAAATAACTGTGGATGACAATATTGATGCATCTATGCTGCAGGTGCCACCGTTAACCATTCAGCCTTATGCGGAAAATGCAATCTGGCATGGCCTGATGCATAAGCGATCAAAAGGAAGTCTTGCAATTGATCTGTGGATTGCTAACAATAGTTTGTATTGCAGGATTAAGGATGATGGCATAGGCAGAAAAAAAGCTGCAGAATTAAAGAGTAGGTCTAAAAGCGCATATAGATCATTGGGAATGCGAATTACATCCGACCGGATTGCGTTGCTGCAACAACAAAATTTAATCCATACTTCCCTACAAATTAACGACCTGATATTGGCCGATGGCAGTTCAGGAGGAACGGAAATCATAATACAATTACCTGCAAAGTATGATTAAAGCTATCCTGGTAGATGATGAACAGCATTGTCTAATAACGCTTCGGCTATTGTTGGAAAAACATTGTCCGGATGTCGAGATCCTGGATCAATGCCGTTCTGCCGAACAAGCCCTGGAAGCAATTGAAAAGTTTAAACCTTCCGTTGTATTTCTTGATGTTCAGATGCCCTTTATGGATGGCTTTGAAATGCTCGAGCAAATTAAGAATATTTCTTTTGCAGTAATTTTTACGACAAGTTATGATCAGTACGCTATTCAGGCATTTCACTACAGTGCGTTGGATTACCTGCTTAAACCTATTGACGCGAACGAACTCAAGTCGGCAGTACTAAAATTAAAGAATCTAAAACAACTTCCATCATCAGAGCAATTTGAGATTTTGCTACAGCAGATACAGCAGAAGGGAAATGAATTTTCAAAAATTGCCGTGCCTACTGCCGATGGTTTTGAACTGATTAACGCGGAACAGATATTACGTTGTGAAGCACAGGATACATATACTTACTTCTTCCTTAAAAATAACAATAAGATCATCGCCTGCAGAAGTCTCAAAGAAGTAGAGAATCAGCTTCAGCAATTTTCATTTTTCCTTCGAATACATCATTCATTCATTGTTAACCTTAACGAGGTAACACGTTACATAAGAGGCGACGGCGGTTATGTGGTTATGACTGATGGCAGTACGGTAAGTGTTTCGCGGAGCAGAAAAGAAACTTTAATGAAAAGATTTTAAGAATTAATACTTAAATGTTTTGGAGTAGAAGATGATCTTCAGTAAAGCTTTATACTGTTACTTCCAATGCTTTCACAGGTCTGCAAAATTTCGAACATTGGCCCGATTGAAATCCGTCTAAGGCAAA
>JBGTJG010000388.1:0-4971 GCA_041745235.1 Ferruginibacter sp.
TTCCCAGGCAAAACAGGGAATACCTTTCAGTTCCTGTTGTAACCGTAACCCTACCACGCTCATTGAAGTCCTCACAAAATCCTGCGGCGCATTTGCAAATTGCATGGCCGTTTTTATCCCGTTTCTTCCCAGCATCAATGCGTACTGCCTGCCTATTCCCCATACTTCACCGGCTTCGGTGAACGCCAGCATTTCATTTACCATTTCTTTATTGGCCGCCCAATACACTCCCCTTGCTTTGTTCTTTTTCTTTACATAACGGTTGGCCATTTTTGCCAGCGCCTTTGTAGGAGCTATGCCTACACAAACAGGTATTCCCGTATTTTTAATAACTGTCTTTCTTATTCTCATGCCGAGAGCAAGCAGGTCCGTGTAAGGCATGTCAGACATGTCAAGAAATGCCTCATCAATGGAATAGATCTCCATACGCGGCACAAATTCTGCAAGTGTTTTCATTACCCGATCGCTCATATCGCCGTAGAGTGTATAGTTCGAGCTGAACATGCGTATATTTTTATCTTTGATGTCCTGCGACATCAAATGCGGCACAGCACCCATTTCTATTCCCAATGCTTTAGCTTCATCGCTTCGGGAAATTGCACACCCATCATTATTAGATAAAACAATAACAGGCTTGCCGATAAGCCCCGGATCAAAGACACGCTCACACGATACATAAAAATTGTTGCAGTCCACTAAAGCATACATAACCGAATATTTTTTGTGTCTATAACCACATTTGTCACTACACCCCAAACGATCATTTCCATTTCTTCCGTTATCTCCGTTACCGGGTATTTCTTTTTTTTATTTGCAGGTATAAGGAAACATTTTTCCCCTTCGAACTTTATATACTTAACCGTATAACCACCGTTTAAGAATGCTACAACAATGTCCCCGCTTTTTGCAGTAAGTGATTTATCTATTACAAGAATAGCAGCCGGCGGAATGCAGGCATCTATCATTGAATCACCTTCGCAGTAAGAATAAAAAGTAGATAAAGGCCGCGGTGCCAGCTGCGCAGAAAGATCAATTCGCTCTTCCATGTAATCCATAGTCGGCGAAGGGAAACCTGCAGGCACTTTAAAATTTATAAACGGAATAAATGTTTTGCTGTTTTGTATAGATGTATAAAATTTCATAGAATAATATTTTCAGATTAAACCCCGTCGGCGGCTTATTACCCCGACGGCGGTTATTAATAACGCGTGTTTTAAAAGCCTTTCTTGTCAACTCACATCAAACATCTCCTCCCATCGGGAAGTATATCTCGGGCTGCGCATTTCTACCCGCATTTTCCAATCTCTTGTTGTACCGCTTGCCGCAAATTTTACCATGTCGTCCCGCAGCGCAAAATTCACATTGTCCATCATGCTCATCAGCAATCGCTTGTTCGTATTTTTTTCTTCCTTGAATAAATTAGCCTGTATGGTTTCATCCGGCACAAGCCCGCTCAGCATTACACCTGCCTTTTTATAATGCATGCCTTTGGCAAATATTTTATCTACAAGCTTCACTGCAGGTTTTATCAGATCATTTGTTGAAGAAGTTGCAATAGGCAGGGTTGTATACTGACTAACGGTATTCCCATGCCGGAAACGCCCCACAGTACTCGGTTCTTTCGTAACCACAAAAATGCTGATGATATTAGCTGCACTGCCCTGCCGCCGCAGTTTTTCCGCAGCCCTTGAAGTGTAGGTGGCTATTGCCTCTTTAATATCCTTGATGTTGTTCACGCTTTGCCCGAACATCCGTGTAGTAGCGATCATCTTCTTTTCTGTAAGCTGTTCCTTTGCCATTTCTATGGATGGCTCACCCCGGAGTTCTTTTATCATCCGCTTGCCTACCACGCCGCCCAGATTTTTATGTGCCCATTCTTCTGTCTTTTTAGAAAGGTCGTATGCCGTAAAAAGTGCAAACATGTCCGTAAGTTTTTTAGCATACTGCCCGCCGATGCCCCATATTTCATTTACAGGCGTGGCGCATAAGGCTTCCTTTATTTTTTCCGGCGTTTCCAGTACTACCACACAGTTTGTTTTTTCTTTGTGTTTTTTTGCCAGGTGATTCGCCACTTTGCAAAGCACTTTAGTTGGTGCCACACCTACAGATACTTTTATGCCCGTCCATTGCTCCACGGTATCTTTTATAAATAATCCTACAGTGTAAAGATCTTTCCCTTCAAACCCGCTAAGTTCCAAAAACGCTTCATCTACGGAATACACTTCTACATTATTCTCCCCTAAGATCGCACGCAGTGTATCCATTACCCGCCGGCTCATATCACCATACAGATTATAATTAGAAGAAAAAGTAGCAACCTTATGTTTTTCAATAAGCGGCTTTGCCAAAAAATAAGGCCCGGCCATACCTACGCCGATACTCTTTGCTTCGTCACTGCGGGATATGATACAGCCATCGTTGTTGCTTAGCACCACAACGGGTTTAGTATCCAGGGCGGGCCTGAACAATCGCTCACAGGAGCAATAAAAACTGTTACAATCTATAATGGCTTTCATGATTTTTTTGCCATGCCCTAAAGGGCAAGGCAATTTATAGTCTTAGATTTAGAAACCTTCTTATGAATAGCTTATTTGTCCATGATTATTTTCTCTCTTAATTGCCCTATTTTTTGCCATGCCTAAAGAGCAAGGCAATTGATAGTTTCAACATTGAAGCAACCTTTGAATTCCCTCGCCTTCAACGCGAGGAACATTTCATTTGTCTCCCATTGAATTGCCTCGCCTTTCAAGGCGAGGCACAAGAAAATTCATACCTCTCCATAATTTCCTCATATTCCTCCTGAAAGCTTTTCTTAGAATGATGTGCCTCTTGATTTTTAATATAATTCCTCACAGCATTTATTCCTGATTCACTCACAGAAACCGCAAAATATTCATCCTGCCATTCAAATTTCTCTTTGCATAATTTATTGCTGTTTATCCAAAAAGAGCTCTCGCCTTTTATCAGCTGCACTGTTTTAGCAATGGTTTGTTCCCTGTTTAGGGATATAAGGCAATGCACATGATCTGTATAGCCATTTACGAAATCTAAATGGATGCCTTTTGATTTGGCATTATGAAGCATATGCTGAAAAACAGTGTGCCGAATATCTTTCGTCAGATGCGGCACCCTCAGTTTTGTGGACCAAACCAAATGGATCCAAATTTTTATAAAAGGCATACTATCAATTTTATTAAATAATCTTTTGAAATTCTACATCACCCTCACCACACACGTCACTACGCCCCACACTTTAAAATCACTCAGTTCACCTATCTCTGTCTTAGAAAGCTTGGGAGCATCCGCGGCCAGGAAAAGTTTGTTAAACGTTTTTTCATAGCGACGAATCAGCATTTCACCGTCCAATACCGCTATTACAATTTTACCGTTCTGCGCTTTCAGGCTTTTATCTACGATCACAATATCCCCGTGAAAAATGCCGGCGTTTATCATGCTGTTGCCTGTTACTTTCATAAAGAACGTTGCGGGCTTGTTGCGGATCAGTTGTTCGTTCAGGTCTATACCCCTTTCCGCATAATCATCCGCCGCCGCACCAAAGCCCGTAGCATTCGCCGTAGGAACATCATGCTGCGAAAATTGCTTCGTTCCCCTGTAGCTGCTGCCGAAAAAGTTTTCCACTTCCATAAAATAGATTTTGATTAGCTAATTTATTTAGTAAATTTATACTAAAATTATTAGGAAAATAATTTTATTTCTAAAACTTGTTCACATGAAACGAGCCCCGGGAAAGTTTTTCGAAAGATCGTATCGTCACAGGCGAGTTCCATGTGACAATTAAAAATATAAAAGCAACCACATGAAAATCATTACTGCTATCCCCGGGTATAAGATTCACGAGTATGTGCTAGTACTCAATCCGCATGAAGAATTGCGCAATAAGATCATGCACATCAAGCAGGCATTCGGCGATACCTATAAGTCTGCGTCGGCTTTATACAGCAAACCCTATATAACGCTTGCCACCTTTACGCAGTACGGCCTTATGGAAGAACGGATCACCGCCCGGCTGCGGACGATTGCCATGGGGTTCACGCCGTTTAAAACGGAGCTGCGGGATTACGGCAGTTTCCCGGCGCACACCATATATATTAATGTAACGAGCAAGATCCCCGTCCAGAATTTGGTTAAACAAATACGGACAGAAACCCAAAAACTCATGAAGTTGGATGCCGAGCACAAACCCCATTTTATTTTGGAACCCTACATTGCTATTGGGAGAAAACTGCAACCATGGCAGTACGAAAAGGGTTGGTTGGAATACAGTCATCGGCATTTCACCGGGCGCTTTATGGCAGATGCGATGCTGTTATTAAAACGCCCGGTGGGCGAAATGAAATATCAGATCGCCGCAAGATTTGAATTTGAGAACCTGCCTGTAAATACTACGCAGGGTGAATTGTTTTTGTAAGCCGACAGTAGAGCCCTGATGTTGCTTCAGTGGCGACGCTCCGTTCAGGATCGGATCATTGGCAGTATTGCCCGCAAAATATTTTATAAGAAACCCTATGTTACAACAAGATCACCATAAAATATCTGCCACAGAGCAGGAAGAAAAAATACAATACCTGCATGGCCGCGGTGCCCAGTTCAACACAAAAAACAAATTCATAAAAAATGAAATCACGCAGGAAAATGAAGAAGGTATAGATGATTGGGAAGCCGGAAATGTAAAAACGCAGTATATAGAAATGCAATCCAAAACCATCGTAAATAAAGTGGAAAGCAAAGATGTGGGCATGGGGTACAGCATGAATCCGTATGCAGGCTGCGAGCACGGTTGTGTGTATTGTTACGCCCGCAATGTGCACGAGTATTGGGGTTACAGTGCGGGGCTTGATTTTGAGCAGAAGATCCTCATCAAAAAAAATGCACCCGAACTGCTTCGTAAATTTCTCATGCATCCAAAATGGGAATGCAATCCCATCATGCTCAGCGGCAACACCGATTGCT
>JBGTJG010000389.1:0-8581 GCA_041745235.1 Ferruginibacter sp.
GAAGCATATCCTTCTTCACCGTCTGTAGAACGTACAAGCCACCACTGATCGTTGCTGCGGCTTATAACAGTTACCTGCTCGCCTTTAGCTGCTTTACCTACTATTGGTTGATCAGTGCCCGGACCTTTGCGAATATTCAGGTTGCTGCTTTCTGTTGTTACCGTAGCCATGCTTCCTGCAGCATCAGCTGCTACATTGATATTCATAACCAGATCAGCTGCTGAAAAGTTAGGATCTATCTGACCGTATCTTGCCCAAAGGTTATCCTTAGCCACACCGCTTGGTGCAGTACCGTCTATATAAAGAACACCGCCCTGCTCTCTTACTTGGAGATTACTTACCTGCTCAGATCCTGCAGCATCAATTAATGATTTGTATTTATCCTGTAGTGCCATAATAGTTTATGTTTGTTAGATTAATTAATAGTTAGGTTGTTGTCAATTTTGCGAGGCTTCAAAGAATTTAAGGCCATCATTAAATTTGCAAGCTTTGCTTTTTCAAGCGTACCGTTTAAAGTAACCACACCGTCTACCACAGTAGCCTGTACAGTTGGATGGTCTTTAATAGCATTGTTCACTGACATCTGAAGCGGATCATCTGCAGTAACAACTACAGGTGCAACGGGCGCCATAACTGTAATGTTATTCACAACAGACTTCACACCTTTGGATTTTACTGCCGATTCGTAGGCTGCTGTTTTAGCTGCTTCATCTGCTACTTCCCCGGTAAGTGTTGCAACGCCGTCATTAACAGTTGCAGTGATCCCTGTTGTTTGTGTGGATTGCACAGTAGTTTGAATGTCACTGTCTTTCTGCTTGCAGCTTGTGAATGCGACAGAAAGCGCAAGGACAGCAGCAAGAGTAACTTTTGTAAGTTTCATGTTGTTTTTAGGTTTGATTTGAGCTAATTGATACACAATAGGCACGCCAAAGGTTCTTTTGCCGGATTATTTGTTAATAAAAATTAAAGGCAAACGGTGCGGCCGCCATCTACCGGCAGGTTTATTCCGGTGATGTATCCGGCAGAAGGCGTGCATAAGAATGCTACAGCGGCGCCAAAATCTTCAGGGTTCCCCATCCTGCCTGCAGGTATCTCTGCAATGAATTCATTCATTACTTCTGATTCACTTTTCCCTGTGTCTTTTATTTTTTTCTCAATGATGTAATCAGCACGGGTTGTTTTTGTAAAGCCCGGCAATACATTATTTACCGTTATGCCAAAAGAAGCTAATTCAGTCGCCAGCGTTTTACTCCAGTTTGCCACGGCGGCACGAATGGTATTGCTCACGCCAAGATTCTTCAGAGGTTGCTTTACAGAGGTAGAAATAATATTTACAATACGACCATAACCTGCAGCTTTCATTCCCGGCACCACTTCCTGCACGAGAATATGATTACATATAAGATGACTGTTGAAAGCGGTGGTAAATTCTTCAGCCTTTGCATCTAAGGCAGTCCCCCCTGCAGGGCCGCCGGTATTATTTATAAGAATATGAACATTATTTCCTTTACTGACGTGATCTGTAATAGCATGCCTTACGGCTTCTGTATCTCCAAAATCAGCAACAAGGTAATTGTGTTTCTGCCCTTTCTCTGTATCCAAACTTTTTACGGCTTCCTGCAGCTTTGTTTCATTACGTGCAAGCAGCGTTACATTAGCGCCTAATAATGCGAGTTCAACAGCACTTGCATATCCAAGGCCTTGTGTGCTGCCGCAAACAAGTGCATTTTTTCCGGTAAGGTCAGTATTCATATGTTAGTTTTAAATCCGGTTTCAATTTTCAATTCTTCCACAACGTTATATATTATCGGGCACATACCATAATGTATAAGTGTCCCGAATAAACGTCCTTTAAAATTCACTTCGTGCAAATGAGGAAAAGCGCGGCACTCATTAAATCGTTCCCGGTAAATGTTGCATTTTGAATCTGCGAGAAAGGAGCATGGGATAGTGTTCATGATCAATTTACCCTGTAAGCTCTCTTCTAAGAACTCCTCTTTGAAATCGGCGGGGGTAAGTTGGAGATGATGGGCTACAGTTACACTTTCTTCAGGTGTGACATTTATCATCAGGTGCCTGCAACATGCCCCGCAAGCTGTACAATCTATTTGCGGTGTAATGATCTCGTTCAATCGATGAACCTTTTCATCAACAATATGGCCGTCAGTTTTTTGCAGAAAAGTTCGAAAAGCGTCATTCTCGTCAGCTTTCAGTTCAGCTGAGTCCCGGATGAAATCACGATCAGTGACGAGGTTTTGCAAATGTGCAGCGGAGTTTGGTAATAATTGTGTAAAGATAAGCTCCCGGGATTTGACATAAAAAAAGCGAAAGACCCTTGTCTTCCGCTTCTCTTTCTAAAACCAACTTTTTACGATTTCTTTATCAGCACACCTTTCTCTCTCAGATCTTTTACGATCTGCTTACTGTTGTCACTTGCAAGTGATCCTGCAGATGAAGGGTTGTTGGCCTGTGTTTGCACAGAATAAACCAAGTTTCCTGTTTTTACATTATAAAGATTAGTTTCAAGGACATAATTTGTAGAGTTCGTGTAATAACCCGGCTCGTATACCCGATCATAAATGGTAGACGAATAACGGCCAAAACGGTCATATACTACAGCAACCGGTTGATTTCGCACCGTGCCATGCTGATAAATCTGATCATTTTTCGTATCCAGCAATGCAGTAGTAATAACCCCGTCAAAACCGGCAGACTTTACCATTTCTGTCAATTTATTTTCTTCGATTTTTTCAAATGCCTTCGGGCCATATTCGTCCATTGCAGTAACTGCATTGTACCCCAGGTCTTTCAGACGTGTGGCCAAACGGTTTTCTGTCTCCTGACGCAATGCACGTTCCTTTTGTGGGAATATTCCGAATACCAGGATCTTTTTATAATCAGTTGCAGCAGCCTTTTCATCTTTATATGAAGAGATAACCTGTGTGCTGGTACACGACAAAATAAACATTGCTGCAAAAGCGGTCAACATTAATTTCATGTTTTTCATTGTATTTCCTTTTTTTATTTGTTCACTTATAACTGTCAAAGTACGCTCCGGCAACTGTTAGGGTATGTTAAGAAGAGTGTTTAGGACCCTCAGGATGGTAAGTATTATATATTTGCTAACATATTTAGGAGCTTGTGGATAAAAGGAACGCTTAAAAAGTGCTGTTCTTTTATATTCGCAGGAATTATTCACCCGGAAAAAATCGGATTACGACCAAATGGCAGAAGCAAAATATGATGAGGAATCGATAAGGAGTCTGGATTGGAAGGAGCACATTCGCCTGCGTCCGGGGATGTATATCGGCAAGCTCGGAGATGGCAGCAGTCCGGATGATGGCGTGTATGTGCTGCTTAAAGAAGTAATAGATAATTGCATCGATGAGCACACCATGGGTTATGGTAAGCATGTGGATGTTACTATTTCCGACAAAACACTTACCGTTCGGGATTATGGACGCGGTATTCCTTTGGGAAAAGTGGTAGACGTAGTGAGTAAAATAAATACGGGTGCCAAATACGATAGCAATGCTTTTCAAAAGAGTGTCGGCCTAAATGGTGTGGGAACGAAAGCAGTAAATGCACTCAGCAACCATTTTAAAGTAACATCCTACCGTGAGGGCAGAGAGAAGACTGCAGAATTCGAAAGGGGAAATCTGATAAAAGAACATAAAGAAGGGGCGAGCAAAGAAGATAACGGCACTTTTGTAGAGTTTGTCCCAGATGAAAGCATCTTTAAGAATTTTCATTTTGTACAGGAATACCTGGACAACCAGTTCTGGAATTATTGCTTCCTTAATGCCGGTCTGGTGATGAACCTGAATGGCAAGCGGTATGTGAGCAAGAACGGTTTGCTGGATCTGCTGCAGCGCAAAACCAATGCAGATGAAATTCGCTACCCGATCATCCATTTGAAAGGGGAAGATATAGAAATAGCGATCACCCACGAAACAAGCTACGGCGAAGAATATTACAGTTTTGTGAACGGACAGTTTACTACGCAGGGGGGGACACACCTGGCTGCTTTCAGGGAAATGTACGTAAAGACGATCAGGGATTTTTTCAAAAAAGATTATGATGCATCTGACATCAGGGGAAGTATATGCGCCGCTATTTCTGTAAGGGTGCAGGAGCCGGTGTTTGAGAGCCAAACCAAAACGAAACTGGGTTCGCAGACGGTTTATGAAAATGGGCCGAGCATGAAGAATTTTATCGGCGATTTTTTATTAAAAGAACTGGATAATTTCCTCCATAGAAATACCGCTGTAGCTGATGCCCTCAAAAAAAGAATTGAACAAAACGAAAGAGAGCGCAAAGAGCTTGCAGGCATAAAAAAACTGGCAAACGAGCGTGCAAAAAAAGCAAATCTCCACAATAAGAAATTACGGGATTGCAAGTTTCATTACAACGATGAAGCCACCGGTAAGGATAAAGATATCGTAACAGAAAAGCAAAAGGAAAGTACTATTTTCATTACAGAGGGTGACAGTGCCAGTGGTTCAATTACTAAGGCTCGTAATGTCAATACCCAGGCGGTTTTTAGCCTGCGGGGTAAGCCATTGAACTGCTTTGGCCTTACCAAAAAGATCGTTTACGAAAATGAAGAATTTAATCTTTTGCAGCATGCATTAAATATTGAAGAAGGGTATGAAGGCCTGCGCTATAATAATATTGTAGTAGCTACTGATGCGGATGTAGATGGTATGCACATTCGATTGTTGTTGATGACATTCTTTTTGCAATTCTTCCCGGACCTTGTAAAGAACGGGCATGTATATGTTTTGGAAACACCATTGTTCCGCGTGAGAGATAAAAAGGAGACCATTTACTGCTACGATGAAAAGGAAAAGCAGGCTGCTATCACAAAACTCGGGGCAAAGCCGGAGATCACACGGTTTAAAGGTTTAGGGGAGATCAGTCCTGATGAATTTGCGCAGTTTATCAATACAGATATGAGGTTGTTGCCGCTGATCGCAGAGCAGGGTGAGCATATGCAGGAATTGCTGGAATACTACATGGGAAAGAACACCCCTAGCCGCCAGGACTTTATAATAGATAATCTAAAAGTAGAAATAGACGAGGCGATCCCTGTAAACTGATCTGATAATGTTTGATTTTCACAAAGACAGGAAGCGATATTTTGAGATACAGGTGCTCAATACGGAAAAATATGTGCTGCCGTTTATTGAAGAGAAATTCTTTATTCATGCTGGCATGCGGGTGCTGGAGATCGGGTGTGGGGAAGGTGGCGTGCTGAAAGCATTTATTGACAGGGGTTGTATAGGGGTAGGGGTAGAATTAGATGAACCGAGATTGGTGAATGCAAGGGAGTGGCTTAGAGAAGAGATTGAGGTAAAAAAAGTTCAATTTATTTCTAAAAATATTTATTATGCTAATGCAGCAGACCTCGGGGGCGCTTTTGATTTGATCATCCTTAAAGACGTGATCGAGCATATTCATGACCAACCAAAGCTGATGGCTTACATGCAAACATTTTTAAAAGATAACGGGGCGATTTTTTTTGGCTTTCCGCCATGGCAAATGCCGTATGGCGGTCACCAGCAGATTGCAAAAGGAAAATGGCTTTCAAAAATACCTTATTACCATTTATTACCTGCTCCCATCTACAAATGGCTGCTTAAAAAGAACGGCGAGAACTGGCAGGAAATGATGGAAATAAAAGAGACCGGAATTTCCATTGAAGAATTTGAGAGAATAACAGAACAAACCGACTACACTATCCTTAACAAACGTCATTATTTGATTAACCCGATCTACGAATATAAATTCGGTTGGAAAGCACGTAAACAGATTGGTGTGATCAAAGCAATACCATGGGTAAGAAACTTTTTCACATCCTGCGTATATTACCTGATTAAAAAAGCCAAATAAATTACTTACTCCTTTAACTGATTGTTGCGATATGATACACATTGTTTTTAATGAAGCGGATATAAAAGTATTGCAGGATGTGATTGCGATTGATGACACGCTTGCAGGGGAAGTGATCCAGATAAAAGATGATTATGCCGTTGGGCCATTAGAGAATTTGTATGAGCCGGAAGGCGAATCAGCAAGACGTCAATGGTGGCGTGATATACTTGAAGGTGGCGATTATGCAGCGAAGGCTGAGGGCGACACTATTAATGATCATCAAACAATGGTGCAGATCATTGAGAAAATGAACAATAATCCTGAGGAACATATTTGGATTTGGGCCGCTCAAAACGGCCATGATGTAAGCGGATATTATTTTTTGCTGCATTACCTTAAAGTATTTCAGGGAAGAGTGTTTATTCTTTACCTGAATAACCTGCCCTTTATAAATGAGAAAGGAAATATATTTTACCCGGAATGGCTTCACCAGATCCCGACCAAAGAATTTTTGAAAGCAAAAAAACTAGCCAGAGAGATCACGCCGGCAGAGTTTGAAACTGATCCCGATGAATGGATCAAAATTGCGAATTAAAATAAAGGCGTGCGCCGGCTGGAAGGCGGAAAAAAGCTTGCACAATTTGACTATGATTATTTTGACGGTGAGCTGAAGAAATATGTGACGGCGGAATGGCAAAAACCCTTTAAGATATTTCAGCAATATTTCAATAAAAGCAAGATCACTACAGGAGATGCTTATTTGTTATGGCGTCTGAAAACGATGGCAGCGCAACAGGTGTTTGAAGTGCAGGGTGAAATGAAAGGGATGAAAGAGTTTGAAATAAAAAACCCGGGTTAGTGTAAATGATTAGCTACTCTTTGCTACCCACGGCTCCATAGGAGCCCAATGTTCGTAGCCCCATGCGGGGCGCAATGTTCGTAGCTCCGTAGGAGCGAAATGATTTAATTAATATGCCCAACACGTACACACAATTATACGTTCAAATAGTTTTTGCGGTAAAAGGGCGAGAGTGTGCAATTAAGGAATCATTTCGGGAAGAATTACAAAAATATATTGCAGGCATAATAAGCAATAAAAAACAAAAACTATTCGCAATTTGGCGTATGCCGGATCATACACATATTCTCATCAGCATACAACCGGATATTTCCATTTCCGATTTGGTCAGAGATATTAAATCCAATTCATCATCGTTTTTAAAAGAAAAAGGGTTTGTAAATAATTTTTCATGGCAAACAGGATTCGGGGCATTTTCTTATTCTAAATCCCAATCGGAAAATGTGGTGAATTATATTATGGATCAACCTGTACACCATCAGCAAAAAACATTTCAGGAAGAATATTTGGAATTCCTCAATAAATTTGAAATAGATTTTGATGAAAAATATTTATTCGAATTTTACTGAACACAACATTTCGCCCCTATGGGGCTACGGACATCATCGCTCCTACGGAGCTACTGACATAACGCTCCGAAGGAGCTATTAAAATGGCTAAAGCAAACAAAGAAGAATACAAACACACCGACAGCGGCATTGGTGGCCGCTACAAAACATGGTTCCTGGATTACGCCAGTTATGTAATACTGGAGCGGGCAATACCGGCAATAGAAGACGGATTGAAACCCGTACAGCGCCGCATTCTCCATGCCATGAAAGAAATGGATGATGGCCGTTTTAATAAGGTGGCAAACATCATAGGGCAGAGTATGCAGTACCATCCCCATGGCGATGCAAGCATAGGCGATGCCCTTGTAAATATGGGGCAAAAAGACCTGCTTATCGAAACGCAAGGCAACTGGGGAGATAACAGAACAGGCGACGATGCTGCCGCGCCGAGATATATAGAAGCAAGGCTCAGCAAATTTGCCTTGGAAGTAGCTTTCAATGCCAAAACAACAAATACACAGCTAAGTTATGACGGCCGGAAGAATGAGCCGATCGTTCTGCCTATGAAATTTCCGCTGCTTCTTGCACAGGGTGCAGAAGGAATTGCTGTCGGACTTGCAACAAAAATATTACCGCATAATTTCTGCGAACTGATAGAGGCTTCCATTAAACACCTGCGCGGTAAAAAGTTTGAATTGCTTCCTGATTTCCTCACCGGCGGCATCATGGATGCAAGCAATTACAATGATGGCAAAAGAGGCGGAAAGATCCGTGTCCGCAGCGTTATCGAAGAACAGGATAAGAAAACGCTCAACATCAGGAATGTGCCATTTGGCGTTACCACCACGCAATTGATGGAGAGCATTGTAAAAGCCAACGACACCGGAAAAATAAAGATCAAAAAGGTTACTGATCATACTGCAGCAGATGTAGAGATCATCATTGAGCTGGCCGCAGGCATTTCTCCGGATATTACCATAGATGCATTGTATGCGTTTACAGATTGCGAGGTGGGGATATCACCGAATGCCTGCGTGATTGCAGATAACAAACCACAATTTCTTTCAGTAACAGAGCTTTTAAAAACGGCAACGGATAATACCCGTGAGTTATTGGGTAAGGAGTTGCAGATAAAGCTTAGTGAGCTGCAGGAAAAATGGCATTACACTTCCCTGGAAAAGATATTTTTCGAAGAAAAAATATACAAGGAACTAGAAAAGAAACACGAAACCTGGGATGCAGTGCTAGTAGCGATCGCGAAAGCTTTCGGCCCTTTCCTTAAACAGTTGAAAAA
>JBGTJG010000390.1:0-3659 GCA_041745235.1 Ferruginibacter sp.
CAGGTTATTAAAAGAAGCCCCACTTAAGTATAATAAGGATTTGTTGTTTAAGTTTTCAAAATGGAGCTCCAAACCAAATCTTCGAGAAATATTTAGAAAAAGACTAACACAATCTAAAAACATCTTATTAGTAAAAAACGCGAATCTCATATCAATTAATTTAAATGAAAATTGCGAGAATGTAACCACTTTAACTATAAAAAATTTTGATAGCAAAGAATACTATATTAAATCAAAAAGATATATTCTTGCATGTGGAGGAATTGAAAATGCAAGATTACTTTTAGCTTCCAATAAAAAAATGCAAAATGGAGTAGGAAACAACTTTGATTTAGTTGGGCGTTTTTTACAAGACCATCCCAACGCCCATATTGGAACATTTCAAACTAATAACAAAAAAGCACAATCTTATTTTAATTATTTCTATAAAAGTAATACGCGATTTTTACCAAGATTTGTAGTATCAGAAAAATTTCAATTAAATAAAAAAATTTTAAATGCAAGTGCTTCATTATTGTTTATATCAAAAGATGATGATCCTTTTACATTAGCAAAAGAAGTGTATAGGAAATACATTAGAGGTGAACTTACAAAAAGTGATCTTAATATAATTTTTAGACTTCTTAAACATTTACCTGAAATGTTTGAAATTGGTAAACACCTCTTAATAAACAAAAAGGTTTATACCCCGGATTCAACAATCAAAATAAATCTTATGATGGAAACGCCACCTCTTTGGAATAACCGAATTACTTTAAGTCAAACTATCAATGATGCACTTGGTATGCCTAAGGCGATAATTTCATGGAAGATAAACGAATTAGTTATCCGTACACTAAAGGAATGTGCAAGTCTTTTAAAATTTTATCTAGATCAATCTAACATTGGCCTTGTTGAACTTCCAAATTGGTTAATAAATGGTGATTGGGATGATAAAATAAATGACGCAAAGCATCATATTGGCACAACTAGAATGGGAAACTCCTTTAATGAAGGAGTAGTAGATTTAAATTGCAAAGTTTTCAATATTGACAATTTATATATAGCTGGTAGTTCTGTATTTCCGACAAGTGGGCATTCCAATCCAACAAGTACTATAATTGCATTAGCTTTTCGTTTAAGCGATCACATAAAATCTTTAAAATGATTGACTTAAATACACTAAGACATACGAAACATATAGGTTTAGGGTGTTCCACATTTGGTGGGAGTAATAGTAGAGTAGTTGCCAATAGAGCATTAGAACACTCCTATGACAGCGGTATATTTTACTATGATGTTGCGAGATCTTATGGTTATGGACAAGCCGAATCTATTGTTGGTGAATTCGCAAGAGATAAGAGACAAAATATCATTATTGCTAGCAAATTTGGTATCCTTCCACCCTCCTATATACCGTTTAGAGGGCTACTTACAGGTAGCTTTAGAAAAATCAGAAAGCTTTTACCTAAAACAAATACCTCTATAAAAAAAATTTCTGGCAAATCATTTCATAAAGCAAATTTTTCTCCTCAATTAGCCATCGTGTCATTAGAAAAGAGCTTAAAGGAACTTAAAACTAATTATATAGATATATATCTACTTCATGAGAGTTCATTTGAAGATATAATGTTGGATGATATACGCTTTTTACTTGAGAAGGAAAAAGATAACGGTAAAATAAGAGCTTGGGGCGGAACCTTCAGTGATAGAGATGATACTTTAAAAGCCATTAGACATTCTGAATTGTTTCAAATAATTCAGTTGCCATTTGGCATAGATGATACTTATCTTAAGGTTATTGAAAATGAATTTTATATTAAAGTGATTTATTCAGTATTGAATTATTTTAAATATAGCGACAAAAATTATATAGCAAATAACTTAAATGAACTAAAGGCTAAATATCTACAACTAGAATTTATAGAGAATGTCGCTGAGCTAATGTTGCTCATCGCTTTTAGTGAATTAAAATCAGGAGTAATTTTACTTTCTATGACAAAACCTTCACATATAAATAGAAATCTTTTGATTTGTCAAAGCTTAGTGACTTATGATACAATTTTTCAAGATATTAAAATGAAACTTAAAAATGATATTCTGATATTATAGATTTAGTATCACTGTTGTCCGACAAAAATCGAGTAGGAAGTAAGGGATTATTTCCCTTACTGTCCTCTCACACCACCGTACGTGCCGTTCGGCATACGGCGGTTTGTTAGAATAACTTTGTTTGGTGTTCTGTTTTCCAATGGTAGTAGTTAGCAAAACCTATGTATCGCTGTCGGCTGAAGTGCTCATTGTTCAGTGCCCTGCATAATATCGGACTGTGTGCTACACGGCAGTGTCCTTTGCGGCTGTTGCTCCATTCGTAAGCCTTTTGCGGACTAATCCCCAGCTTTTGAAGGTTCCGTTTTCTCGTCTGTGGCTTCTTCCATTGTTTCCATATCCCTATCCGTAACCTTGTGCGTACCTGTTCATCCAACTCCTTCATCTTGGTTCTGGCTTTCGCTATGGAAAAGTAATTTACCCACCCCCTGATTACAGCTTCCATTTTCTTTATCTTTTCCTTTGTAAACACTAGACCAGATGCATATTGCCGCAGATAGACCGATATGTTATTTTTGATTTATAAATCATTAACCATGTCTACCAAAAGTCAAAGTTCTCTCTATGAGCAGATGTCTGAGCATGTGCAATTCTGGAAGCAGCAGAAAGTCGGTCGCAAGTTATATTGTCAGCAAAATGGGCTGAGCATACATAAATTCAATTATTGGGTTTTAAAATTAATTAAGGAAAAGCGGGGTTCTGCTGTAGCCCGGACTAAAGGATTTACTAAAATACCGCAGCCTGTTGCCGTTAGTACTGCCGGCCCTTCATTTCAGGTAGAACTACCTAATGGTAACCGAATTAATTTTTACGGGTCTCTCACACCGGAATTATATAAAATATTTTTATGAGCCTGCTTAGTTTACCCTCATCGCTGCGTTATTATCTGTATAACGGTACCACTGATATACGTAGGTCCTATAACGGACTTACCATGGTTGTGCGTTCGGAACTTGGACGTAGTGCATTAAATGGAGATGTCTTTATCTTCTTCAACAAGCACCGTAATCAGGCCAAGTTGTTGCTTTGGGAAGGGGATGGATTTGGGATCTGCCAGAAGCGTTTGGAAAAAGGAAGCTTTGAGCTTCCAAGACACGGAGAAGATGGCCCCGGGATGACCCTCACCCATCAACAGCTTCATTTCATTCTCCAGGGGGTGGATTTAAAAAGCGTCCGGTTCCGTAAGCGCTATCAAAGTCATAAGCGGCAAATGGCATAACCGAATATATTTTTACTACATTTTCTCTTCTTCAAATCTCCTGATCCAGCGCTGGCACATTCTTACCTTAAGGGCTATATTGTATTTCTGTTTTAAATAATCAGAAAGAAGCCTGCCGGTCCATTTATCTTCTTTCATTGCTGCCTTTCCTGGAGGCTTCTTAAGGGCCTTGCGGATAAGAGCCATTTGCTTTTCTTCCATCCTGGTATTGCGTCCGGGATTGGGGATGTCCATCAGCACACTGATATCTCCATCGGTGGATGCATTTATTCTATATACCCACCTGGCAACGGTTGGTGGCGCCATGCCATACAAATGGGCTATCTCAGAACAGTTAGGCTTTTCCTGCTCA
>JBGTJG010000391.1:0-11357 GCA_041745235.1 Ferruginibacter sp.
TTTGTTCCGGCAAAACTTGCTATGTTTCCGCTGCCGCTTGCTCCCAAGCCAATGCTTGTTGTATTATTCGTCCAGTTGTACACGATCGTGCCCCCTGTGGTTGGACTTGTGAAGGTTACTGTCGTTGTGTTAGCTCCGTTACATACCACCTGGTTAGCAACCGTATTTACCGTTGCCGTCGGATTAACTGTGATCGTAAAGGTTCTTGGAGTTCCTACACAGCTCACACTGCCATTGGTATATGTTGGTGTTACGGTAATTGTTGCGGTTACAGGTGCACCTGTTGTATTTGTTCCGGCAAAACTTGTTATGTTGCCGCTGCCGCTTGATGCCAGGCCAATGCTTGTTGTATTATTCGTCCAGTTGTAAACGATAGTGCCGCCTGTTGTTGGACTGGTGAAGGTTACTGCCGTTGTGTTACCTCCGTTACATACCGTCTGATTAGCAACAGTATTTACCGTTGCCGTCGGATTAACGGTAATTGTAAAGATTGATGCAGTTCCTACACAACTCACACTGCCATTTGTGTAAGTTGGTGTTACTGTTATTGTCGCTGTTACAGGTGCACCGGTTGTATTTGTTCCGGCAAAACTTGCTATGTTGCCGGTGCCGCTTGATGCCAGGCCAATGCTTGTTGTGTTATTGGTCCAGTTGTATACGAAAGTACCGCCTGTGGTTGGACTTGTGAAGGTTACAGCAGTTGTGTTACCTCCGTTACATACTACCTGATTAGCAACCGTATTTACTGTTGCCGTCGGATTAACGGTTATAGTAAAGGGTGATACAGTTCCCACACAACTCACACCGCCATTGGTATAAGTTGGTGTTACGGTTATTGTAGCTGTTACAGGTGCACCGGTTGTATTTGTTCCGGCAAAACTTGCTATGTTACCGGCGCCGCTTGCAGCCAAGCCAATGCTTGTTGTGTTATTTGTCCAGTTGTAGACGATCGTACCGCCTGTGGTTGGACTGGTGAAATTTACTGCCGTTGTGTTACCTCCGTTACATACCACCTGATCAGCAACTGTATTTACCGTTGCCGTCGGATTAACCGTTACATCTACCGTAATGGCAGTACCTGCACACGTTACCCCGCCATTGGTATAGCTTGGTGTTACGGTATAGCGTATCACGCCGGGTGAAGTGCCGGTATTGGTTAAAGTTTGCACTATAGGGTTGGCCGTACCGCTTGCTTGGCCTGTGAGGGTGCCGCCAGCCGGTGTGGTTTGTATTGCTGCTGTATAAGAATAGGTTGTGCCTGCTGTGGTTGAGCTTAAAGCTATACCGGTTACTGTTGCACTGCAGATCGTTTGTGCTGCAGGTGTGGCTGTGGCGTTCGGTGTTGGATTAACCGTTATGGTAAAAGTTTTTGGGGTACCGGAGCAGGTGACAGTGTTATTTACCAAAAGACTAATGTCATCCAATGTAACATTAAAGTAACAATATTGACCTTCCTGTGCAAATCGCACATAAATCTGTTGCCCTGCATAAGGTAAAAGCGCGGCAGTTACATCAAAACTGCGATTATTCGGACCAACCTGAAAATAGGGATCACCGGGATTGGTAGAAAAAACAGTAGTAATAAGAGACAAACTACTATTAAGCAGTTCAACACGGAACTGTTGCTGGGGGTTAAAATATCCCACCGGGTTTCCAATACAATCGGGATGTAAACCATTGTTATAATTCATGATCCGGTCTTTCCAATTCAATACAGAAGAAGAAAAATTAGCAGGTAGACTGATTAAAGAAGAAAGCAGGTTTAATCCCGGGCCGGCTTGCGTTGAAACCACATCAAAACTACCTGCAATAACTGGAGTGGAAGTACCGGATCCCATTGGAATAAGTGTGCCATTATTTATATTCCAACCGGAGCTTCCTCCGGACGTGAAATTGGTCCAACCTGTTATATTACCTGTTTCAAAATCTCCATTTACAATTAAGTTATTTATCCCCCCGGCTGAAACGGATGGCGTTACGGTTACAGTCGCCACCACCGGCGCATTCGTTGCATTGGTGCCCGTAAATGCGGGGATATTACCGGTGCCGCTTGCTGCAAGGCCAATAGAGGTAGTATTATTCGTCCAGGTATAGGTAGTACCGGCCACAGAGCCGGTAAAGTTTACGGCTGCTGTTGAGGCATTATTACATACTGTCTGGTCGGCAGGCTGTGTTACATCCGGTGTTGGATTTACAGTTACATCTACCGTAAAAGGTGCGCCGGGGCAACCCCCGACTGTTGGAATAACTGTATATCTAACCACGCCGGCGGTTGTTCCGGAATTCGTTAATGTTTGTGCAATAGGATTAGCAGTACCGGGCCCAAATCCTGTAATTGTACCGCCGGAAGGTACAGTTAGGATAGCCGCCGTATAACTGTAAGTTGTGCCGCCAATGCTTGAATTTAATGTAATGCCGGTAGTACCGCCACTGCAAATTGTTATACTTGCCGGAGTAGCTGAACCAACCGGAAGCGCGTTACCCGATCCGATATTTACAACTGTTGTTGCAGACGCCCCGCCGTTATCATATATTACAATGGTGTGGTTACCCGCGCTTAAATTAGTTATTGTAGCAGGCGAGGTAATATTTGGAACGACCGACCCGCCATCTAATGTATAACTGTATGGCGGTGTACCCCCTGTGAAATTAATTGTAGCAGTTCCGTTGTTTGAACCTGCACAGGTTTCCGCAGTTGTGGAAGTGCCGGAAATTGTAATAGGATCGGGAACAATCATCAGACCCCATGGATTCTCTATTGCGGATCCGGGTAAAATGGTTTGGACACCCGTAGTAGGGTTAACATCCAACACCTTCCGAGTTCCCCCTTTATTAACCACATATAATTTCCCCGCCCGGTAATCAAGCCCCGACGGTGTATTAATACTTCCACCTGATGTAACCAGTGTCTGCACACCGTTAGTCAGGTCAATTTTATATACACGGTCTATACCGCCGGCAAAACCTCCGGCATCGGATATTACCGCTGTATTCTGATCTATTAATGCAATATCGAGAGGTAAAGTTACAAAGCCGCCTGTAGCAACGCTTGTTTGCACGCCTGCAGGTGTTATCCTGATAACGCGGGCTGTACCGGCACCAAACGGTCCTCCGGCAACATTGGTAACTATCATATCACCGTTTGCCAGGTAAACTAAACCCGTTGCAAAGCTCAGGAAGCCGCCGCTAAACAGGGGAGTAATAACTCCGGATGTAGAATCTACCCGTACAATGCCGTTGGTAGCATCAGCCAGGACAATTCTGCCTGCATTATCAATAAGCATTCCTGCTGCCCCGGCTATGGGACCGCCTGCAGAGAAGCCACTGCGGGCGGCTACAGGCGATTGAATTCCAGTGAGAGGATTTGCCTTGATGAGACCAAAACTCTGATCAAACATAAAAACGCTCGTTCCGCTTTTGTAAGCAAGGTTAATTCCTCCGCCCACAAGACCCTGATCTTTTGTAATAACTGTGTCCTGTGCTGTGGCGGGATCAAATAATCTCAACCTTTTACTGTCCATAATCAATATATCTCCCGGGTCCAGCCTTGGAATGATACGGATGAAAACTGTATCTTCTTCCGATTGTCCGCCCTGAGCATCCACTGCCTTAAACGTAAAATAATCGGGGCCGAATTTTGTAAGTGTCGGTGTGTAAGTAAAAGTGCCCGTATTGACATTGAAAGCACTTACAGTTCCCTTTGTTGGCGGAGTAACCTGCATAAATGTTACGGCTCCTCCTTCCGGGTCCACCCCGGTCAATGTTCCTGAGACAGCTATATCTTCACGCGTTACGAGATTCTGATTTGATGTGGTGGGTACAGCATTAACCACATTAATGGTAACTGTTGAAGTATTGCTGAATACTGTACCGTCATTGGCCCGGAAAGTAAAATTATCAACAACCGGAGCACCAAAAGTAGGCGTATAAGTAAACTGGCCCGTGGAGGCGTTAAATCCGGTGATTGTGCCGAATGAGGGGCCGGTTACAATACTGAAAGTAATCGTATTGGCAGGTAAATCCACATCATATGCTACTAAATTTCTCGTTATGGCCTGTGTGAAAGAAGTTGTAAAAGATGTATCCCTGGTTGTAGGTGCATCGTTAACAGGGGTAATAAGTATACCAAAACTAAAATTAGTATTTGCCGGGTTCCCGTCATTCATCAGGGCGCCCCTGCTGTCTCTTGCACTGAACTGGAACTGGTCAGAAATTGACTCGGAGCCATCGTGTGTGTAAGTTATCAGACTATTTTGGATATCCTGCAGGGTAAAAGTGGTAGCAGGTGTCATTACAACACCGCTCTTTCTCATTACACCTGTTCCGAAATTTAAAACCGGGTTTGAATTAAAATTATAAATTATCCTGTTAGGAAATGCAGGCAGGTCCTCATCGTCACTCACATTCAAATTAGCAGGGGAAAGAATAGTTCCTGTTCCTCCTTCTGCCACAATCAAGGGGTTATTTGCTGTATTCCTGGGTGCAAGGTTATTCCAATAGAAGCCGTTGCTCATACTGATGAACGCACATACGCCACAACTATTCTGATAAAAGGAATTATCATCGTAATAATCCAGGTATGGGCGCCATGTGGCAGTATTGGGTTGAAACGCTTCTACTTTATAGTTTACATGAAAATCATCTGCTGCACCGGTTAATTGTACAAGGCCGCCAACCTGCTCAGAAAGGCCAATAGAAGTTGGGTCAATTAATGATCTCGGTGTTACATTGTTAGGCTGCGTAGCCCTTAAAATAACACGAATAGCATTGGTAATTCGCCCGAAATTAAATGTAAATCTTGTACTTGTTCCCGTGAACACCGCATAGCCTGCAGCCAGACCACCAAAACTGTTGGTCGCCGTTTGATCAAAGGTAAATACTTCTTTATCTGCAGTTACCAGAGCCGGTGTAGTAAGATCGCTGTTATCTCCGAAAAAATTGCCATTAAGCGACAGCATCATTTGCAGGTTACCGTCTTTTGAAATTTCGGGTCCCCAATAAGTTGTTGTTCTTCCGGCAAGCTGTACTGCAGAAATATTATAAGTTAATCCTCCGCTCCGGCCGATACATGGAGATGCAATAGATGTATACGGACTAAGGCATGAAATCGGATTTACCGGTGTGGTAGTTATCGTTGATGTACCATACGGCGGATTTTTAGCACCATATAATTGCCGACTTGGGCCTTTCAGGTTGATTACATAACTCGGGATATTGGAGGCATTACTCGGAATGGTAAGTACTGCGGTCTCCACAGCATTTGTGGTAGGGGTATAAGTAACTGTAAAATAAGAAGCATTTGCTGTAGTACTGTTACCTGCCGGAATGGATGCCAGGGAGGGCGCAGAAGTGATTACAAAATCACCTGGGTTTGTACCGCCGGTTATGGTAAGTGCACCTGGGACAAGATTAGATAAGCTGCTGTTGTGTATTGCAAACTGCATCGAACAGGGCCCGCTACCATTAGCCGGATAAGCCGGGAAAGCCACAGAAGAATTATTTGCAATTAAACGGCTAAATCCTACCTGGGGTGAAGTATTGGGATGATACACATTGATAATCTGAGCACTAAGGCTGTAACTAAATGACATAGCAACTATGCCGGTAATTAAACAGAGTAATACTTTTTTCATGATTTTGGTTGTTTTGGAAGTGTGAACCGGCTGATTCTGACGAACTGATTCTGCAAAGATGATTTCCTTTCTCATAATTTTATCGTTATTCATGTATATAACAACATACTTCAGTAAAAAGTACCGAAGCATAATCGTCCCGATATATCTCCGGGATTTTTTTTGGGGTAGGATGAAAGCTTAAAACAAGTCTTGGTAAAACAAAATTAGTTAAAAATTTAAAACGCAAGGAAAATTCTTAACCCTATATTAAGAACATCGGAAACACTTTACAAAATAAAATGGCTTTTGATCCGGAGAGGCATACTACCACATCTTTATAGGTTATAAATGGATTATTAAATGACTACATTGATCATTCTTCCTTTTACAAAAATGAATTTTTTGGGCGGATTGCCTTCCAGCCATTTTTGAATTGTTTCATTCGCAAGGACTGCCTGTTCTGCTTCGTGTTGATTTACTTCAGTAGGCAGGTTTATTGAGGCGCGCAGTTTGCCGTTAATGGAAACGGGATATTCTTTAGTTGCTTCCAGCAAATATTTCTCTTCCAGGGTCGGATAAGTTGCATCGATTACGAAGCCTTCATTTCCCAGTGCATCCCAGAGTTCTTCTGAGATATGCGGTGCATACGGACTCAGAAGAATAAGAACCTGCTCCAGCACTTCCTTTTTATGGCATTTGATATCTGTGAGTTCATTTACACAAACCATGAATGCGCTTACTGCGGTATTGTAAGAAAAACTTTCTGTATCCTGTTCTATTTTTTTGATGGTTTTATGGAGGATTTTGAATTCTGCATCAGATGCTTTTTCATCTGACCATACTTTACCTTTTACATCATCATAAAACAGGCGCCACAATTTTTTAAGGAAGCGGTGTACACCTTCTATTCCTTTGGTATCCCAAGGCTTGCTTTGTTCAACAGGGCCTAGGAACATTTCATACATGCGGAAAGTGTCTGCCCCATATTTCTCTACCAATACATCCGGGTTTACGGTATTGTATTTGGATTTGGACATTTTTTCAACCTCTGAGCCGCAGATAAATTTCCCCTCTTTGACAGAATCACCCGGCCCGTCAAAGGAGAAGGGAGCTTTGATCTCACCGTTTTCGCAAATAAAAATTGCAGTTTCAAATTCCCCCTTTCTCCATTTTCTAAATTCATCAAGATTTAATTCAAGACCATCAACCATACTCACATCTGCATGAATCGGATCGTAATAATATGAATCTGAAAGTGCATCTATATCAAAATCTATGTCGTTTACTATTTTGGAAATCTCTTCCCTTAATAATTTTTGTACATCTTTACTCTTAGAATTTAAATATCCTGCTGACAAAAAAATGGTGGGCAGATTTTCAGGATTTATCATAGCGCCGGACACATCCTTAAATTTCCAATTCAATCTGTAAACAAACCTGCTACTCCCCTGTATCATTCCCTGATTAACCAATTTCTTAAACGGTTCCTCAAAGCCTATCAAACCAAGATCGAACAACACTTTTGTCCACATGCGGCTGTACAGTAAATGCCCTACAGCGTGTTCTGTACCGCCTACATACACATCTACCTGTCCCCAGTAATCACTTGCTTTTCTGTCGCAAAAAGTTTGATCATTTTTCGGATCCATGTATCGAAGGAAGTACCAAGAGGAGCCGGCATAACCGGGCATGGTGGATGTTTCTCTTCTTGCAGAGGAAACCTCACCCCTGCCCCCTCTCCGAAGGAGAGGGGATTGAGCACTGTACTTTTTCTGCATATCCTCTAACTTTTGTGAGATGGTTCTTTCTACTTTGTTTATGTCCTCTGCAACTTCCTGATTAGTAAATTTTATGATTTCAAAACCAAATTCATTCAACCATTTTTCTCTGGCGACATCAAACAATTCCTGTTCTTTTTTATTATGATAATCACCACCAACTTCTATAATTAACTTTTGCTCTAAACATACAAAATCAGGGATAAATCCGGATATAGGATGTTGTCTTCTGAATTTGTAACCGCTAATATTTCTATTGCGGACAAGTTCCCAAAGTATCTCTTCTGCTTCGGTTTGGTGATGTCGATTTTGCTTTGCAAATGCAAGCGTATTCTTCCACTCATCTGCTGTACTTGTTATATAACCATACTCTTTTTGATCTTCGCTGTGTTCTCGCAGTTCCCTCTCCTTTGGAGAGGGGTTAGGGGTGAGGTCAACCCACTCCGTGATATTTGCAAGCGGCCCCTCACCTTCCGGGCCCGGGCCATATTTTTCTGCATGAGGCAATACTAACGGCAGATCATTTTCATTCAAAGCAATTGCTACACCATCCTCCCACACAATAGGGAATGGCTCTCCCCAATAGCGCTGGCGACTGAAGCCCGCATCACGCATGCGGTAATTGACCTTTCTTTTCCCGATACCGAGTTCTTCTGTTTTACTGATGGCGATTGCAATGGCATCTTTCATAAGCAAGCCATTAAGAAAATCGGAATTTTGTAACGTTGCTTCTTTTGTAGAATTTGCTTCTTCGCCGGTATAAGCATCACCGATGATATTGGTGATCGGAATATTAAAATGTTTTGCAAACGCAAAATCACGCTGATCGCCGCAGGGCACGCCCATGATAGCGCCGGTACCGTAACCTGCGAGTACATACTCGGCGATCCATACGGGGATTGGTTTTCCGGTGAAGGGATGCTTTGCATAAGCACCGGTAAAACAGCCGGTTACCTGTTTTACTTCTGCCATACGTTCCCGATCGCTGCGGGTTTTTACATAATTGAGGTATTCATCAATAGCGTGCTGCTGTTCCGCAGAGGTTATTTGGGAAACCAAAACGTGCTCGGGTGCTAAGACCAAAAAGTCAACACCAAAAATGGTATCGGGCCTTGTTGTATAAACTTTTATTTTTTCAGAATAATCCCCGATTGAAAATTCCATTTCCGCTCCTTCGCTTTTGCCGATCCAGTTGCGCTGCATTTCTTTCATGGAATCACTGAAGTCTACGGTATCTAAACCCTGAAGCAAGCGATCTGCATATTGAGTGATGCGCAGATACCACTGGCGCATTTTCTTTTTTATAACAGGATGGCTGCCCCTTTCACTCACGCCGTTCACCACTTCATCGTTTGCAAGCACTGTTCCTAATGCTTCACACCAGTTCACTTCGCCGAAGGCAGAAAAAGCAAGGCGGCGCTTCATTAATATTTCTTCCTGCTCTGTTTTTGTATATGCATTCCATTGGTCTGCGGTAAAATGCCTGCCCGGTATCATTTCTCCGGTTTTAGGCATTGCACCTTTCACAGCATACTTTTCTATGAGATCAGCAATGGGCCTGGCCTTTTGTTGTGTATTGCAGAAATAGCTGTTGTATAATTTCAGAAATATCCACTGGGTCCATTTATAATAAGAAGGATCGCTGGTACGCACTTCGCGGCTCCAATCATAACAGAAACCGATCTTATCCAGCTGATCTTTAAATGTGGCTATGTTTTTTTCGGTTGTTTCTGCAGGGTGTTGCCCTGTCTCCAATGCATATTGCTCTGCGGGCAAGCCGAAACTGTCAAACCCCATCGGATGCAGTACATTAAACCCTTTCAGCCTTTTGTACCGACTGTAAATATCGCTTGCTATATAACCCAACGGGTGTCCCACATGCAGGCCCGCGCCGCTGGGGTAAGGAAACATATCTAACACATAAAATGAAGGTTTGGGAGAATCATTGCTTACTTTATACGCTTCGGCATCCTTCCATTTATTTTGCCAAGCCTTTTCTATTCTTCTGAAATCGTAATCCATGTTTCCGTATCTCGTTTCTTGTTATAGTTATTTGCGTTTGTTGTGAACATCTGCCGAAGGGGTTGCCTGAGGGATTGCAGCGGGATCCTTTTTCTTTTAGAAAAAGATGTAGCGGAAAGCCCGGCCCCTTGCGCTAGCCTGGGGACACACCCAAATTCAATATTATTTTAACAAATCAATAAGCAGCGTTATTCAAATGCTTAAAATATATTTGACCATCAGCATTCTGATGCGGCCAAAATTAAACTAAACGATACAAAATCCTTTATTTTTGTCCGACCTCACCACAGAGCATTCATTATGGCGCAATTCGGTAAAGCAGCAAGCAAAAAAAGTAAACCCAGTTATGTATATGCGATCATAGGCGTCTCGCTTGTGCTTTTCCTTTTCGGGATCGTTGGCTGGTTCTTTTTAAACATCAGAAAAACGGGAGATTATTTTAAAGAAAGCATACAGGTACATACTTACTTAAACCGGGATGCACCTAAGAAAAAAATTGACAGCCTTACACAATACATCAGCGCACTGCCTTATGCTAACAGGGTGGAATATGTCACAAAGGAAAAAGCGGCGCAGCGATGGAATCAGGAAAATGATACTACCTGGAAACAATTCCTGAGCAATAACCCGCTGCCTGAAAGCATTGATTTCTATGTAAAGGCAGACCATGTGGAAGAAGACAGCCTAAACCTCCTTGCAGGCAACCTGCAAACCGCCTTCCCGGGAGTTATATCAGAATTTCAGTTTCCTACAGAAACGGTGACTAAAGTGAGTAAATTTGTAAAAACTGCTGCGATCATTTTTCTTATAGCAGCTATCATGCTTACGATTCTTGTGGTATTCTCTATTGATAATACGATTCGTTTGGCTATGTACAGCAACCGATTTATTATAAAGACCATGCAGATGGTAGGTGCCACACGATGGTTTATTGCCAAACCTATAGATCGCAGGGCTTTGATAAACGGCCTTATTGCTTCCCTTATTGCAATAGCAGCTGTATGGGGTTCTATTATTCTTATTGAAAAATTTATTCCTGATTTTAAAGTGCTGCGAGACAATACCGGGTTATTGGTGCTCTTCGGAATCATTATTGTGCTGGGGCTTACTATAACTCTATTGAGCACACACCGGGCGGTAATTAAATACCTGAAGCTAAAACTGGATGATCTCTATTAATACCGATTAATTATATTGCATCCTCAATAAATTTTATGCTGAAAGAGAAAAAAGTTACAATAGTCAGTACCGATAACAATCTTTTTGACCGGGGGAATTATAAGTGGATGCTCGCCGGCCTGGCAGTTCTTACCCTTGGATTTTTCCTTATGGCAGGCGGTAAAAGCAGCGACCCGAATGTATTTGATACGAATGAAGTTTACAGCCCTATCAGAATAACACTTGCGCCCCTTCTGATCATAGCCGGATTTGTTCTGGAGATCATTGGTATCATGAAAAAAACAGGTTACGAAAAGGGCATTAACAACGGATAATTTTATAACGGACCTACAATAATTTTTGCGCAGAAGGTTCTTCTGCGCATTTTTTTAAAAATAAATACCAACACCTATTACATGACATATTTTGAAGCTGTTGTGATAGCAATCGTGGAGGGACTCACGGAATTCTTACCTGTGTCTTCTACGGGCCATATGATCATTGCCGAGCGGTTTTTAGGAATGGAAGACACAGCGTTCGTAAAAGTATTTACAGTAGCCATTCAGCTCGGAGCCATACTGGCAGTGGTGGTTTTGTATCATAAAAAGTTTTTTAATTTCTCCGGTTGGGCATTTTATCTGAAACTTTTGATTGGTGTAATTCCTGCAATTGTATTGGGATATCTGTTTTCAAAAAAGATAGATGCTATGCTGGAGAGTGCGGCAACTGTAGGTGTTGCATTGGTAGCAGGAGGTATTGTATTGCTGTATATTGATAATGTTTT
>JBGTJG010000392.1:0-4979 GCA_041745235.1 Ferruginibacter sp.
TAATTATCCTGTTGCTGATAGGATTGGCAGCCGGTATGCTGGGCGGCCTTGTAGGTGTGGGTGGCGGAATAGTTATTGTACCCGCATTGGTTTACTTTCTTGCTTATTCTCAAAAAACTGCGCAGGGGACTTCACTGGCTATGCTGCTTTTGCCCGTAGGCATCCTGGGTTTCTTACAATATTATAAAGCCGGCCATGTAAATTTAAAAGCTACGGGCCTTATTGCTCTTGCGTTTATTGCAGGAAGTTATTTCGGCAGTAAAATAGCTTTATCTATCTCTCAGGAAATGCTGAAAAAAGCATTTGCATTTCTGCTGATAGCCGTTGCAGTAAAAATGTTGTTTTTTGACAAAGGGCGGGTTGTAAAAGAGGATTCATATCATAACTCAAAAAATATTACACCCTGACTGTTGTTTTATGGAAACCGGTCAATAATTCATCTCTCTTAAAATAAAGGCTCCCGCAAAGAATGCTGCATGCGCACCACGATAAGGATGACAATGAATTAATGCGCTGTTATAAAAATGACGGTAATAATGAATGGCTGGGCATTTTGCTGCCGCGTTATACTTCTATGCTGCTTGGTGTATGCATGAAATATTTAAAGAACGAGGAAGATGCAAAGGACAGCGTACAGCAAATATTCCTAAAGGTTATCAATGAACTGAAAAAGTATGAAGTAGTGTATTTTAAAAGCTGGCTCTACATGATCGCTAAGAATCATTGCCTGATGAAGCTGCGCAGCAACGGCAGGATCACAACCGAGCTGAATGATGGACTTGCAATTCCTTCAGATGAAAATGATCTCAAAATAACTTCTGCGGAAAAAGAAAATAAACTCAACGACCTTGAGGCTGCGATTACGCATTTAAATGAAGGACAACGTGTTTGTGTAACTTCGTTTTACCTGGAAAAAAAAAGCTATCAGCAGATAACGGAATATACGGGGCTTACCCTTTTGCAGGTAAAAAGTAATATTCAGAATGGGAAACGCAATCTTAAAATCATAATGGAAAGTTTGAGAAAGCATGAGCAATAATATAAATGACATATCACCCGTTGGCGATGATAACAACAGCGCGGATAAAGAAAAGCTTCTCGCTCATCTGCATAATGATATAAATTACGGAGAGGACGCTTTTGAAAATGATGCCGCTGAAGGCCTGCACCAAATACCTTCCAAGAATGTTTCTCAGATCGTAAATAAACTCAATTTAGACCTGAAGCAGCAGATCGGCAAAAAGAAGAGGAAGAACAGAAATCTCCCTGATCAATCAGGAGTATATGTAACTATAATTATTATACTTATTCTATTGGTAGCAGCGTTTATAATTATCAGGAAAGTATTAACCTGATTGTATCATTGAAATATACGAACTGCAAAAAAGTCTGATCTTAATTCATAGTTCTAATCAAGCGCACTCCATCACTTTCACATTTCTCACATCGCTTGCCCTGTAGTTGAATAACTTCCCGAAAAGAAAGTTGTCAGCCGGAAAGAAAAGATAAAAAAAACTGCCCCGCAAATTTGCGGGGCAGTTTTTAAAATGGAGCCGCGAAATATTAATACTTCACAAACCTTGTTGTTTTTATTTCATTTTCTGCATTCATAACCCTGATGTTGTATGTACCTGCACCCAATCTGCTGAAGTTCATATTGATCGGATTGTTTCCTGCAATAACCGTTACTGATTGCGTCATTACAATCTTACCTCTTATGTCAGATACAGAGACACTCATGATACCGCCTTTCACAGTAGAAAGATTAAGTGTTGCATTTGTTTGAACGGGATTAGGAGAGATGCTGATCAGCTCAAAACCTTTCTCCCCGTTTATTAATGCTACGATACCGCTGTATTTAAATTTACCGTTTGCCGTTGTTGTTTTCAATCGATAGTAGTTCACGCCTGAAAGGGGTGAGTTATCTGTAAAGCTAAAGCCCTGCTGACAACGAACAGCAGTTGCTGTTTGGTCATTGATTGACTTAAAGTTTCTACCATCAGCACTGCATTCAAGAGATAAGTGCACAAAAGGTTCGTTTGAGGAATTCACTTTCCAATCAAGAAAATGATCGCCTCCCAATTTGCTTCCGCGGAAGTACTCGATAGCTATAGGAACTACCGAACCGAAAGTAATAAATTCATCCGCGCCTATATCGGGCGGTGTGCTGCGTAGCTGACCGTCAAAATCAGTGGTTATTGTTGCAATCGTAACGCCCGCATCTGCCAATGCTGATGAAGAAGGTGAGGCAGGATCTATATGCAGGAAGTTTGAACTTGAGCCTGCTGTACTAAGAAATGCCGGCGCAAAAGAAACGGAGTTTGTTTCTCTTGGTGCAACTCTTAGCTGAAATACGGACATCGTTTCGTCCGCATTCGTGCCGTCAAAAAATAACAAATTTGCAGCGGAAGGGGTTCCTGAATAAAACAGGTTGTTGTTTGATGCTTCATTATAGTTTTCTAAATTGATCCCGGATCTTTGGTATGCCACGGCAGAAAACCCCGCTCCTGCAGGTGTGGAAACATTCACTAAAATATTATTCCGCATAGTAAGGTTAGCGGTAGTGGTGGTGGGAGAAGCAGCCACAAAGAGCGCTGCAGTCCCAAACGAAGCTCCGCCTGTTCCTGCTATATATACCGTGTTGAAATCAAGAAATATATTTGTATTTCCTGTGTTGGTGGTAATATTTATTCCGCGGACGGAGGGGAGCAACGCGTTAGAAGTAACTGCATTCAGCGCTTTAATGTCTCCTATTAAATTATTATAAATATTAGCAGTACCGGTTGTGCTCACGGGGCCCAGGAGTAAGCCGGAAACAGTAGGAGCGCCGGCGGATGAAGTGGAAATATTATATATTTTGTTTTTAAAAATGGTTGGTGGGGAGGATACATTGTTGATGCCGGCAACGATTAATCCGGCAGAACTTATAGTGTGTACTATATTGCCGGATAGTGTTCTTGGAAATGTAGTAGTACCTATAGTATTCATACCATAGGTGTTTCCGGTACCGGAATTTGCGAGGTTATTTACAAGGTTGTTATTGTAATTTTCATTCGTAGGGTTTCCTGTATTATGAATTCCGTATAACACGCCGGTGCCTGTAGTTTTAAGGCAGGCCAGGTTAAATATATTATTATTATTACAAACTATGGTTCCGGAAGTTATTAGTATGCCGTAAATAAGACTTGCAGGTCCTGTACCGTTTATGCTCATGTTACTTACACTGTTTCCGTTTACGGTTTGGTTGGTACCGGCTTGTAGAGAAATACCAACAGTGGATCCCCCTGTGCTACCTGTACGGGAAATATTGTTAATCATATTGGACAGTACATTTACATTGGTAGCAGCGCCCGAATTAAAAATAGGATAAACAGTTCCTGTACCCGCAAGCGCAGCTCCGCTGTATGAAATATTGCTGATGTTATTATTCTGTATGTTCACTGTGGCAGGAGTCCCTGTATTATAGATACCGTAAAAAGGTCCTGATGTCGCAGTCAGGTAATCACCTGTAACAACATTATCATTCAGATTGATTGTATTTCCTGCTGCTGTAGAGCCGCTTACATTTTCTATAGCAGAAAGCTGGGATGTTGTACCTCCGCCGTGCAGGGTAACATTATTATTACTTACTGTAGCGTTTGCACTTACGGCAGTATTTAAATAAATTCCCCGTAATGTATTGGGATGATTTACACCGGCGCCGGTGTTATTATTTATTGTATTGTACCCTACATTTAAATTATACTGCGACAGTGTGCGGATACCTGCAGCAGGAGTTCCGGCACTCAATGCGCCGCCGTAATTTAATATGGAGTTGCCTGTACCTGTCGCCGAGCCGCCGATATCATTATTCTGATCAGCTAAAGTAAAAGGCGATGGTGCCGCATATCCTATGATCGCTATACCGATATTACCACCGTTAATGGTGTTCGTGTAAAATTGATTATTAGAATTACTGCCCGGGGGAGAAACAGTTACCAAAGCACCGGTAGCTGATCCTGCAGCAGAATTATATACACCTATACCCACTGCCCCATCAACAAGCGGAGCCGTACCTGTCGCATTATTTATCCGTTGCATATTAATCCTGCAGTTTTGTATTCGATTATTGTTTGCACCATCATTTCCATTCAATTTAAAAAGGGCTATGCCAAACTCCATTGTGGCCGGGTTTGTTGTATTGCCGTCTGTTAATGTAAGGCCGTCAAGGGTAATAAAATCGGCGCCGGTCAGTTTAAGTATACCATCCGGTGAGAGACTTGTGGGGCTGGCGGCTCCAATGCCGGCATTAAGTATGGCTGTATTGCCTGTATTAATAATAGTTACTGTATTCGTTGCGCTTACTACAGCATTTAATGAGTTACTGCCTATTGTGAGCCCTGCAGGGGGTGCTGTTTCATTGCCGGCAGCCAGGGTAAATGTTAGCGGGCCGGTCATGGCGGTAACCAGGTTGAGGTCAGTAAGGGCAAGCGCAAGAGATGTATAGCTTGGCTGCAGTGCGGGTGTGGTAGTTCCAAAATTTGTTACAGTAACAGGGATCTGCGCCTGCGCAGTGTAGCATAAGAATCCCATCACTAAAAAGAAGTAAATTTTTTTCATAGGTTTTTTTGAGGATGGTTTAAGCAGATTATCTGATTGATCAGCAATCCCTGATATGCAGATTAAATCAAGCCGCAAAAATACTTAAATATCATATAAGATATTCATTATCATTAATAAATGACAGTAATCATACAACTAAGCTGCCCCGAAAAATTGCGGGGCAGTTTTCAAAAAATCGATTATGAAATATTAATACTTCACAAATCTTGTTGTTTTTATTTCATTCTCTGGATTCATAACAGTGATGTTATATGTACCTGCACCCAGTTTAGTGAAGTTCATATTGATCGGATTGTTACCTGCGATAACCGTTACTGATTGCTTCATTACAACCTTACCTGTTACGTCAGATACAGAAACCATCATGATGCCGCCTT
>JBGTJG010000393.1:0-2550 GCA_041745235.1 Ferruginibacter sp.
CGGTTACCTGCCGGAAGCAAACCCGTTGTATGCAGATATGTATGTACGGGAATACCTGCATTTCACCGGCGCCGTGCATCAGATAAAAAACATCAAAGAAAGAACGGAAGAGATCATTAAAACCGTGGGCCTTTCGCCGGAGGCTAATAAAAAGATAAGTCAGCTCAGCAAAGGTTACAAACAGCGTGTGGGCCTTGCCGCAGCGCTTATTCATGAACCGGAAGTGCTTATTTTGGATGAGCCAACATCAGGTCTTGATCCCAACCAGATCATTGAGATCAGAAACCTTATCAAATCATTATCACAAAATAAAACAGTGCTTTTCTCCTCGCATATTCTGCAGGAGGTTGAAGCAATTTGTGATCGGGTGATCATCATCAACAAAGTAAATATTGTAGCCGATGATTCGCTGATAAACCTGCAGCAAAAAAATAATAATGCTGCTTCAGTAAATGTAGAATTCAGGGAAAAGGTTTCTGCAGCTCAATTATCAAACATAACCGGAGCTGATCATATTCAGCAACTCTCTGCCACAAGATTTCAAATCACCGGTGCAGAGCCTGAAGCCATCCGCAAACAATTGCTGCAACTGAGCATAGAAAATAATTGGAATATCGTTTCTTTGCAAAACGAAAGCAACAGCCTGGAAGACGTATTCAGAGGATTAACTGCTTCCTGATTTGAACTAAAAACTAATCACTAAAAACTCATAACTCACACCCATGTCCTACATCGCTTCCCTCCATGCCAGACAAATATTAGACAGCCGCGGAAACCCTACTGTAGAGGTAGATGTGCTTACGGAAAATGAAAGAATGGGGCGTGCGGCTGTACCAAGCGGCGCAAGCACAGGGATACATGAAGCGGCAGAACTGCGTGATGAAAAGAAAAATTATTATGGCGGTAAATCTGTACTCAAAGCAGTAGAGAATGTAAACACCGTTTTAGCAGATACACTTATCGGTTGGGATGTGGCAGACCAGACCGGCATAGATGCTATGATGATAGAACTGGACGGCACAAAAAATAAAAGTAAGCTCGGGGCAAATGCTATGCTTGCCGTAAGCCTTGCAGTTGCAAAGGCTGCAGCATTGGAAGCCAACCTTCCTTTGTATCGATACATCGGCGGCACCAATGCAAAGATTCTTCCCATCCCGATGATGAATATTCTGAACGGTGGTGCGCATGCCGATAATAAAATAGACTTCCAGGAATTTATGGTAATGCCCATCGGCGCTAAAACTTTCAGCGAAGGATTGCAATGGGGCGTAGAAATATTCCATGCATTGAAAACAGTTTTAAAGAAGAAAGGTTATAGCACAAACGTGGGTGATGAAGGTGGCTTTGCACCGAACATTCAAAGTAATGAAGAAGCAATAGAAACAGTTTTGAAAGCTATAGATGTGGCAGGGTACAAGACCGGTAAAGAAATAGCTATTGCAATGGATGCGGCAAACAGCGAGCTTTGGAATGAAAAAGAAAAGAAATATATTTTCCATAAGAGTGACGGCAAGAAAATGACGAGTGAGCAGCTGGTGGCTTATTGGGAAAGTTGGGTAAAACAATATCCGATCATATCTATCGAAGATGGTATGGCGGAAGATGACTGGAAGGGTTGGAAAATGCTTACAGAAGCGTTAGGTAAAAAATGTCAGCTCGTTGGTGATGATCTTTTTGTAACCAACGTAGATCGTTTAGAAAAAGGCATCAATGAAAATATTGCCAATGCATTGTTGGTAAAAGTAAACCAGATAGGTACACTTACGGAGACCATCAATGCTGTAAGCATGGCGCAGCAGGCCGGTTACAATACCATCATGAGCCACCGCAGCGGGGAGACTGAAGACAGCACCATTGCAGATCTGGCAGTTGCACTTAATTGCGGGCAAATAAAAACGGGTTCGGCCAGCCGGAGTGACCGTATGGCAAAATACAATCAGCTTATTAGGATCGAAGAGATGCTTGCTGACAGCGGGCAATACCCGGCAGGTAAAATTAAATTCGGGAAGGGAGTTTAATTCTATTATTCAGATTCGACCTATAGAAGATGATTAAGATTTGGGACCGCCTTTGACAAGCTCAGGCTGACATCGCTTTTTTTACACTCATTGAAAGAACCTAACACTATCTGAAATTTGCAAAGGTTCATTTAATTCGTACCTTGTTTATTCAAACTTTCATTACATGAAGACAGCCCGAAGGTTTCTGATCATCTTAAAAAACAAATACCTCATTGCCGCCCTTGCGTTCATTGTATGGATGTTGTTTTTTGACTTGAAGGATTGGCGCACCATAAATGCAAGAAGAACCAAGCTTGATAACCTCAAGCAAAGTGAAAAATTACTTACTGCTCAGATAAAGGAAACCGGAAAAGAACTGAATTTACTGCGAACCGATGCGGGATCTATCGAAAAATATGCAAGAGAAAAATTCTACATGAAAAAAGACAATGAAGATCTTTTTATCATGAAGGCACCATAGCCAATTTTCCGCCTGCTCTCCGGTTCTTCTTTTTATCATGCATCTATTCCCCTATGACAATCAGGGAGC
>JBGTJG010000394.1:0-3042 GCA_041745235.1 Ferruginibacter sp.
TTTTTTCTTTTCTTTTTTTTATTTATGCCTTAATCAATATCAATTTTTCTGATGAATATTCATTCAGTGTTTATAAGTCTCTTTTTTTTCTTACCATTTTCCCGGCAATCCTTTTTTTAATTAAAGGAATAAGAAACAAAATAATAATCCTGATAAATGCAGACGGTATTTTCCACAGAGGACAATTGATTACTTTATGGGATAATCTGGTTAAGGCTAACATTAGTGAAGATGAAAGGACCGGTAGCTTTGCAGTGAATTTCCAATTAGAAGTAGTGTATAATGTGCCGGAAACAGGCAAAACTTATCTTGTTAAGATACCATTGCCGGGTACTCAAAACAAATCTGAAGAGCAAATAATTGCAGCTATTAATTTTTACATGAATGGTTTAAAGACAGGAGGTAGTGCAGATAATTCGCATTAAAGGTAGCGGGGCAGATATTTTTCGACATTCGCCACTATTTGGTGGATTTTATTCATGAAACCTGCGAAATACTGCACCATTAAAACTTTTAACTGAAATCCTTTATCTCATTATACAAAGTATCCCTTTCAATGGGCCGCCGATGCGCCTGCTTAATAAGCATCACTAATTCTTCTGTAGTCATTGTCGGGGTCTGTTCCTCACTGCCCGCCATACTGTATATCTTGGTAGAATCATCTATCGTACCGTCAATATCATTCACACCAAAGGATAGTGACAGCTGTGCATTATGACGGCCCAGCATAGGCCAGTATGCTTTGAGGTGAGGAAAGTTATCGAGATAGATCCGTGCAATAGCAAAGAGCCGCATATCTTCCGTAACGGAACTTTCCGGTATATGGCTCATATCATTATTGCTGTTGCGAAATTTAAGGGGGATGAAAGTATTGAAGCCTTTGGTTTTATCCTGCAGCTCCCTTAAACGCCGCATGTGATCTATGCGGTGCTCATAATTCTCTATGTGGCCAAACAGCATTGTTGCATTACTGTGCATTCCCAAATTATGTGCAGCTTCATGTATTCTGAGCCAACCTTCGCCACTTACTTTATCGCCGGCTATCACACTGCGAATTTCTTCATGGAATATTTCTGCACCACCTCCCGGCAAGGATTGTAAGCCTGCGTCTTTAAGTTTTTGCATTCCCTCCGACACTGTGAGTTTGGCTTTGCGAAACATATAATCAAGCTCCACTGCAGTAAAACCTTTTACGTGAAGATCCGGCCTGTGCGCATGTATCTTTTGTATCAGTTCAATAAAATAATCCAGGTTCATTTTGGGATGAACGCCACCTACGATATGCACCTCAGTGATGGGCTTACCGTCATAGGATTTTACAATTTCCAGCATCTGATCTATGCTCAGTTCCCAGCCTTCTTCTTTCTGTGCATACAGTTTAGAATAAGAACAGAATTTACAACTGAAAACACAGACATTCGTAGGTTCTATATGAAAATTCCTGTTGAAATATGTTTTATCGCCGTGCATCCTTTCCCGGATAAAATTTGCGAGTGCTCCCGCAAAAGGCAGATCAGCTTTTTCAAAAAGGTATAAGCATTCGTCATCGGTTATTCTTACACCTTCAGACACTTTTTCCGCAATTTGCTGTAACAGAATGTCAGCAGTAGATCCGATCAGAATTTCAACAGAAGAACCCATGTCAATTTTTTTGCAAATTTACGTAATGCATATTGTCGGGCGAATTATTTCATTCGTTAAAATGCAGTGCCGGCAAGAATCTCTGATTAATGTTGTAACTTCAATTTTTTAATTCTAAAACATAAACATGAAAAAAGTATTACTGGTTGTGGCTATGGCAATAACAGGCTTCTTTTCCTTTGCCCAAACCACATGGAAGAGCGATAAAGGCCATTCCCAGCTCAAGTTTGATATCACTCACCTTGGGGTATCTACAGTATCCGGTGCATTCAGTGACTTTGAGGCAACGGTTACATCTACCAAACCGGATTTTAAAGATGCTTCTTTTCAACTAACCGCTCAAACGGCTTCTGTGAATACCGGAATAGAAAGACGTGACAACCACCTGAAAAGTGCTGATTTCTTTGATGCAGCAGCAAACCCTGTGATAAGTTTTAAAAGTAACTCTATCAGAAAAGCAGGAAAAAATAAATACAAGCTGGCCGGCGATCTTACCATGCATGGCATCACAAAACCAATTACAATGGATCTGTGGTACAGGGGTACTGTTACAAATCCGATGAGTAAGAAAGAGGTAACGGGCTTTCGTGCTACAGGAAATATAAACCGTGCAGATTTTGGCATTGGCCCTAAATTTCCGGCAGTTTCAATAAGTGAAACCGTTACGATCATTGCAGACGGGGAGTTTGGTAAGCAGTAATTATTTTAGCTTAACTTTATCAGGCCGGCTATTGCCGGCTTTTTTTATTAACTGATTTTTCATTCCGCGGAGATAATTTTATATCTTTCAAACTCAGTAAGACATTTCTTACCTTAAACCAAAACGAGCATGAGCATAAAGATGAGGCTGATCATAATGAGTTTCCTCCAATTTTTTGTATGGGGGGCATGGCTTATTACTATCGGAACATATTGTTTTAATGCGAAGGGATGGACCGGGGCGCAATTCGGGGCCATTTTCTCTACTCTGGCACTATCATCTTTATTTATGCCGGCACTAACCGGGATAATTGCGGATAAATGGATCAATGCAGAAAAATTATATGGCATTCTTCACATACTTTACGGCGCGGTGTTGCTTTATGTACCTTATGTGGATGATCCTGATACTTTGTATTATGTCATTTTTGCCGCAATGATCTGTTACATGCCTACCATCTCGTTATCCAATTCCATTGCATACACCATTCTCAAAAAAAATAATTATGATGTAGTTAAGGAGTTCCCGCCAATCAGGGTATGGGGAACCATCGGCTTTATAGCTGCAATGTGGATCACCAATCTTTCAGGCAGTAAAGCAAATGCAAACCAGTTCATTATAGCTGCGATAGGGGCTGTGATACTCGGGATCTTTTCTTTCACCCTTCCTAAATGTCCACCTCAAAAGACCATCGCTAAAAA
>JBGTJG010000395.1:0-6395 GCA_041745235.1 Ferruginibacter sp.
CAAACATATATGGTTAATGGTGTGCGCTCGGCAAAGAAGACAGGCCTGAAGGCAGCACTGTACCAGCCCGCCTCTCTGCTGGATATGGAAGTTTATCATAATGAACGCAATGCGATGCACCGCATTCGTGAATGCAACCGGGCGCAGGTTTTTACGGATGTGCTGACGGATGTGGTTAAGAACAGTATAGCAGTATTTATGATGGAGCTGTTGTACAAATTACTGAAACAGCCGGAGCCTAATCAGGACCTCTTTTACTTTTGTGAGGATATATTGCTGAAGCTTGATGTAGCAGAAGCGAATATTGCTGCTAATTTTCCGCTGTTTTTTGCTTTACACCTCAGCCATTTTTTCGGTTTTCAGATAGATGATAATTATTCTGAAACCAATCATTTTACAGATCTGCAGGAAGGAAATTTTGTTGATGAACAACCACGGCATCCGCATTTTTTAGAAGGAGAAAACGCGGTCATCACATCGGAGATATTGAAAATAAGAATGACGGAAGAATTGAAACAGTTAACAATGAATCATCTGAAAAGAAGGGAACTGCTTAATAAATACATGGATTATTATGCCTTACATGTTTCCGACTTCGGGCAAATGAAAACATTGGTAGTGATGCAGGAAGTGCTGGGTTAATGGGTAGTGTTTGGCTAAGAGAACAAGGAGCAAAAGAGGAAAAAGAAAATTAAAGATTTGGCTAAAAGCATCAAAAAAGAAAAAAAAGGAGAAAAAGCATCTCTGCGAAAACTCTTTTACCTCCTGTTCTCTGCGGTAATAAAAATCTACATCACCCTTAAGGCTTCCTCTGCTTTTATCAAAACAACACCGGGCTTTTTACCTTTCTCAAAACTCCCGTATTTATTTTCTATTCCTAAAGCCCTAGCTCCGTTAAATGTGGCCCATTGCAAAATAGTTTGCAATGATATGCCCGGAAAATTTATTTGGATTGTTTTTACCTCCTCGAAAATACTCAGGTGTGTATTGCTTGCATAACTGTCTGTACCGAGAATAATATTACAATCGTGTCGCATCAGCATTTCTACAGGAGGTAAAGTATTTTCTATAAACAAATTCGCATTAGGGCAAAGGCAAAAATTTACCGCAGCATCATCTCTCTCCTTTGCAAAGAGAATATCTTCTTCTTTGGTAAATGTATTGTGAACAGAAATTAATTTTTGGCCGGCTGAAAAATACGGAAGCCATGATTGTAAACTGCTTTTCCCTGTATTGTTGAATTCAGAGATATCCAGACCCAAATTGTGATACAGCTGTAAAAAATCGCCCGACTTATTTTTATACAATTCATCTTCTGCTGCCGCTTCCTGGTTATGTATGGTTATGGTTTCTCCTTTCGTTGCATCATTTAATAATTCAAATAATTTTTGCGAAACTGAATACGGTGCATGCGGAGAGAGTATGTTATTAAAAGTTGAAAGTTCCAGGTTGAACATTTTTAAAACTTCTTTTCCATCATCAAACCTTTTTTGTGCGCCGGCATTTATAAATCCGCTTACTTCAATGAAATTATGCCAGTGCAGCTTGCTTTTTGTTTTTAGAAAAACAGAATCAACAGTATTGCAGATATCGCCGACTGCCACCGTACCGCCGCTGTATAATTCTTCTTCAGCTTGCTGCATGGCCTCCTGCTTTTCTTCAATAGTTGCCGCCCTCTGTTGCATGACCTGCTGCACAAAATCTACTAAGCCGGTATGCTGAGTTATTTTATTTTTAAGATGGCTTAATTCTATGTGGCAATGTGCATTTACAAATCCGGGGCAAATAATGCCGTCCAGGATTTCAACATCTTCACCCGCTTCCGATGTCGGGATGATTGCTTCTATAACACCTCTCCTATCTGTTACAAGCACATGATCCGGCCCTGTAAAAGAATGCCCGTCGAAAATGTCTGTTCCTTTTATCTTTCTGTACAAAATGATAATTTGATATAACGTAATTTTGCCGCCGATCCGGTGCATGGGAAAAGCTGACCAAAGGTATGCCCCTGAAGTGAGTGACACAACGATGATGACCATAGCTCCAAAAGCCCGGACAACAATAAAAATATGTTAGATAAGTTAGATGCCATAAAAGCAAGGTTTGATAACCTCAGCGTATCGCTCACCAACCCGGAGATCGTGAGCGATAATAAACGTTTCAGCGCACTGAGCAAGGAATACCGCAGCCTGGAAAAAATTGTAAATGCCCGCAACGCGTATGTGAAGACAATGGATGATATCGAGTTTAATAAAGAGGTGCTGAACAGCGATGATGCTGAAATGCGGGACATGGCAAAAATGGAATTGCCCGCATTGGAGGAGAAAAAAGATATTCAGGAAAAGGCATTGCGCAATATGCTTATCCCGAAAGACCCCTTTGATGAGAAAAATGCCATTTTAGAAATACGTGCGGGTACAGGAGGGGATGAGGCGTCTCTTTTTTCCGGTGACCTTTTGCGGATGTACCTGAAATATTTTGAAAAGAAAGGTTGGAAAACTGCCTTGCTCAGCGAAAGTGAAGGAACAGTAGGAGGTTACAAAGAGGTCCAGGTAGAAGTGACCGGAGATGATGTGTATGGCCTTTTGAAATTTGAGAGCGGCGTACATCGTGTGCAGCGGGTGCCTGATACGGAAGGCAGCGGCAGGGTACATACAAGTGCGGTAACGGTGGCCGTGATGCCGGAAGCGGAGGAAGTAGATGTGGATCTGAAGGAAAGCGACGTAAAAATGGAAACTGCCCGCAGCGGTGGTGCCGGCGGCCAGAACGTAAACAAGGTAGAAACAAAAGTTTTTCTTACCCATAAGCCTACCGGCATAGTAGTAATGTGCCAGACCGATCGCTCCCAGCTGGGGAACCGGTTAAAGGCTATGGAAATGCTCCGGACCAGACTGTATGATGAAGAAGTAAGAAAAGCTGAGGCAGCAATTGCCCACATGCGGAAAAGTTTGGTCAGTACCGGGGACCGCAGTGCCAAGATCAGGACCTACAACTTTCCTCAGGGACGTGTAACAGATCATAGGATTGGTATGACCGTGTATAATCTCGATGCGGTACTTAATGGTGAAGTAGGAGAATTTATTGAAGCTTTACAGTTCGCTGAAAATGCAGAAAAGCTTACTGCACAGCAATAAACAAGTATAAAACATTAATCATGTTTATACCCTTATTTTCATTCACAAAATTTTAACATTTGGTCAATATTCTTTGGCATCGGCTTTGCAAATTCTATATCACAACAACGAACAATTCAAATTTCTCATAAGCAGTTAGTTTTGGTAAACAACCCCCGTTTCTACGGGGGTTTTCTTTTGTAGGCCTCACCCCTAACCCCTCTCCAAAGGAGAGGGAACTGCCGAATTATGTTATATTTTTATATTAAGCTTACCTATTTTTGTAGTGCTATCGGATTGGAAAAATTATCCATTATCAATTAATAAATTATCCATTAACATGTCTCTATTTGACCTTTCTAAACCCATGGCGATCGGCAGCGACCATGCAGGCTTTGAGTATAAAACTCTTTTGGTTAACTATTTAAGGGATGTAAAAGGAGTAGCCCTGCGTGATTTTGGAACATACAGTGCTGATTCTGTTGATTACCCTGACTTTGCCCATCCTCTTGCCAATGCTGTAGAAAGCGGGGAATACGGATTCGGTATACTGATATGCGGCAGTGCAAACGGGGTGGCTATATCTGCAAATAAGCATGCTAAAATACGTGCGGCTATCTGTTGGGAAAACGAGATCGCATCTCTTGCCCGCAAACATAATGATGCAAATATTCTTTGTATCCCCGCCCGTTTTGTAAGCTTAGAAGCTGCAAAGGAAATGACTGATACATTTATCGCCACAGAATTTGAGGGCGGCCGGCATTCATTGAGGGTTGATAAGATCGCAATCGCACAGTAAGATTTTTCAAAAATCATTCGATCACAAAGGGTATTTTGCGTCTTTGCGTCTCCGCGGTCTATGCTCTCGCAATACCTTTCATAACATTTCCCTTTACCCGCTTCATTACATTATCTATATTGCTTTAAATACTTTTAACCATGAAGAAATTATTCTTTCTCCCCTTAGCCATCTTATCTTTTCAGGCCTTCTCCCAGATAGATCTCTCAGCTAAATATGCCGCAGAAATTACCGGTGCAGACCTGAAAAAACACCTGCTCATTGTAGCGGGAGATGAATTTGAAGGAAGGGAAACCGGTACTGAAGGACAAAGAAAAGCGGCGCTCTACATAGAAAACCAATTCGGGGCTTTGAATCTTAAAATGCCTTCGCAGTTAAAAAGTTATCAGCAATTTTACCCGCTGCATCAGGATAGCCTTCTTCAAACAACCCTTACAGTAAGCGGAAAAACTGCAGAATACGGGAAGGATTATTTTGTTCCGCTGGGTACAAATGAAAACGGAACGTTCCGCTCCGATAAGCTGGTATTTGCCGGCTATGGCATTGACGATCCCGCATACAGTGATTATGCCTCAATAAATGTAAAGGGCAAAGTGGTAATGATCTTTTTAGGCGAACCCAAAAGAGAGGGTAAATATTTCATCACGCAGGGAAAAGCTTCACAATGGACCTTCCCCGGTCTTAATAAGAAGCTGGAAACCGCTGCAGCCAAAGGAGCAGTGGGCGTTTTAGTTGTCAATCAAAATATGGAAAGTTATTCCCAAAGAATGTTAGACAATAACAAAAAGGGAAGAATCTACTACCCCGAAGCAGAGAGCAAAACTAAAAAGATAAACTATGCATTGCTGTCACATGCATTTGCAAAGACGATCTTACCCGTAAATTTTGATTCGGCAATGGCGACTGCTAAAGCAAACGGGACATTTTCACCAAAGCCTACCGATTCTAAAATAAAGACAACGTACAGTTTTAAAAAATACAGAAACGTTATCAATGCAACGAATGTGATCGGCATGCTGGAAGGCACTGATAAAAAACATGAGTTTGTTTTTATCACTGCGCATTATGATCACCTGGGCAAGCACGACGGTAAAATTTACTACGGTGCAGATGATGATGGCAGCGGCACCTGTGCGGTAATAGAAATGGCGCAGGCTTTTACAAAAGCTGCAACAGAAGGGCACCGACCAAGAAGATCCATTGTTTTTATGACGGTGAGCGGAGAGGAAAAAGGTTTATGGGGCAGCGAATATTACAGCGATAATCCTTTGTATCCATTAGCGAAAACAACGGTAGATCTGAACATAGACATGATAGGACGTACCGATACAGAAAGAAAATCTGCAGATACATTGAACTATGTGTATGTAGTGGGTCATGATAAGCTGAGCACGGAACTCCCGATCGTAAACGAAGCCATGAATAATAAATATACAAACCTCGTTCTGGATTATAAGTTTGATGACCCTAATGATACTGAGCGTATTTATTACCGGAGCGATCATTATAATTTTGCCCGCAAAGGCGTACCCGTATTATTTTTCTATGATGGTATGCTTAAATCAGATTACCACAAACCCACAGATACTGTTGACAAGATCAACTTTCCGCTGTACGAAAAAAGAACCCGAATGATCTTTCATACAGCATGGGAGATAGCCAACAGGAATGAAATGCTGAAAAGGGATAAGCCGTTGCCGACGGGAGTGAGATAAAATCAGATCACTACCGGATAATCAGAACAGAATTTTCTCAGTTCCCCGGAAAATCTTTCAGGGTCATCCGGCGTCAGGATTATTTTTCGTCCGTCAATAGTGCTTAACAGAACTATTTTATCCCGCCGTGTGGCATACCATGTCATGCTCCCCAGTTGCCTGTTTGCAAATTTGCCGTAATAACCAAAGAGGCCACCCACGCCGAATACCCTTATTGCCCACGAAGTTTTTTCTTTTTCAATTATTTCAACTGACTTTATTTTACTTCCGGCTATTTTTACATCTGATACCGGCCTGTGTATGATAAGCCCGTGAGCAGTAACCTCGTATTTGACAGGGCGGAATGCAAATGATATAAAATAAATAGCCCCTAACAGGACAGGAATAAAAAACTTATTAGGCAATCCTTCAGAAGTGATCGGCGATAATTGCGCAATGATGATCACAGTAAACAGGACAGTAACTGCTACAGTTATTGTTTTCGCTAAACCATCCAAGGATGTTTTATAGATCATATTGAATTACAAAACCTTCTTCGGCGGCAACGCAAAAGCTACTGCCTCATGCTCAAAATGATTATTGTGTGCGCCATCGCAAAAAGGCTTGTTCTTAGATAACCCACAACGGCAAATGCCGATAACAGTTCTGCCACCAAGGTCATATGCATTACCTGCACGGTCTACAATTTCAAAATCGCCTTCTATTTTTAAAGAGCCGTTGTTATTTACGGTGAGTTTTACTTTTTCCATGTGTTTATGTTTTTATCTT